>NZ_CP072983.1:1500000-1699754 GCF_024397795.1 Lactobacillus intestinalis
TTATGATGGATTCGCTTGTTGATTTTTTAAATTATAAAGATAATAAAAAACACCTAGTTGGAATTATTGGTTGTGGCAACCGAAACTTTAACGATTTATTTGCGCAAACCGCCAAAAAACTATCGGTTACTCTTAAAGTTCCAATACTTTATTTAATGGAATTTAGTGGGACAGATAAGGACGTTAAAAATGTTCGCAAAATTGTTAGAGGACTTGCAAAGGGTCAAAGTACGAAAGAGGTACAAAAGCCCAAAGAAATGCGTGGAAATATTAGCTTTTTAAGTGACTACAGGTAATAATGACTAAGAAATATAGAACAATCAATTGGAATAAAATTGAAAATCGAGTAGATTTCTCAGCTTGGTCTCGTTTAAATGATTTTATTTGGGAGCCAGCTCGAGTTCCAGTCCATAAAGATAAAGATGAATTTAATAATTTAGAGCCCGTTATTCAAGATACCTTCTTGAAATCTTTTAGCTCTTTGGCATTCCTCTCCAGTTTACAAGTTAAAATTGGAGACGATATTGTCAAAAAAGATTCCGCAACTCAACTTGAATACTCTGTTTTTAATGCTTTGGCTTACTTGGAGTCAATTGCTAATCGAGGCTATAACTATGTAATCCAAACTTTAGCAGATCCAACACAAATTGACAGCATGATTGAGTGGGCTGAAAATTCTGACATTTTGCAGGATATTGCCACTTTAATTGGGGATGTCTATTTAAAGGGGAGTGTTTTGCAAAAGAAGATTGCCTTATCATTCGTAGAAATGGCAGTCTATCATGCAGATTATTACACCCCTCTTTACATTTTTGGAGAAGGTAAATTAGTACGCTCGGCCGAAATTATCAAATTAGCTATTCGGAGTACTTCCTTTAATGCAATGTACCCTGGCGTTAAATTTAGAGCTTCATTTGATAATTTATCTAAAGAAAAGCAAGATGATTTGAAGGTTTGGATTGATACTTTTATAGCTAATTTAGCTGGCTTAGTCGAAAAGCACATCGACGAGCTCTACACGAATTGCGGATGGAATAATGAGGTAAAGCATTATTTCCGCTATACCATTAACAAAAATTACATGAACTTAGGATTTCCTACTCCTTACCCTGATGATGCCAATACCATCAACCCTACCATTCAACAAGGAGTAATTAAGAGTGCTGATTTTGAAGATTTCTTCTATTATCAAAACAGCAATCGTCTTACTGAGTTTCATGAAGAACACTAGAAAGAAGCCCGATGGGCTTCTTTTTTGTTTAGAGTTAAGGTCAAATTTTAGATATTTTTGGCAAAAGTATAGTGATTAATCTAAATACAAAAAATATTATATAGAAAAAAGCAATTCTTAGAATTGCTTTTTACTTTATTCACTTTTCTTAGTTGTTGTTTTTTTGGCTGTTGTTTTTTCAGGTTTCTTATATTCACGAATCACTTGCAACTTATCCATAATTGCATCAACCATCATATTACTGATCGCTTCTGGATCAGCTTCAATTTGCTTTTCAGTCGCAATTTGATCAATTCGAAAATGAGAAACATTTATATATTCTGAACGAGTTTCAAAATAAACATTCAAGGCATAATCCACACCTTCGTCAAAAAAGTTGGAGATCTTTTTATAGTTACTATAAGGCAAGTTGATGATATTCGTTTCCAGGGCAAAAGTCACCGGTCTTCGCCCAGTTAAAGCAAGCTGAGTTTGAACTAAGGAATCATGCTTAAAGGCAGCCACTACCTCTTTAACCATCTTGTCAGTATAAACCTTCAGCTTCTTCTTTGACTTGCTTACATCTGCATATTTTATAGTTTCAAGATCTTGAATGTATTCTTGATTTTCAATCTTATCAATTAAGTCTTTTAAATTAATTTCCAAAACGTATTGTCCTTTGATCTAAATTTGAGTTTTTCTAAGTATTACCTTACTCAACTTTTAAACTAAATACAACTATAAGTCGTTTCAAAAATACATAAAATGTGCTTAAATACTAGCCATGGAAACAAAAACAAGATCTCAAATGAGAAAATCACACAATAAAAATTGGGTTAATATTCTCTGTATCATTCTGGCAATCGGATTACTAGGTGTTTTTCTCAATTTTAACAAAATCAAGAAAAATTGGGACTGGCTCACGATGAAGCCAAGGCAAGAATTGAATGTCCCCTTGGAAAAACAACTTCCTGACTTACCTAATGGGTGTGAAGTGACATCCCTCTCAATGCTTTTAAACTATTATCACATCAACGTTTCAAAGGATAAACTTGCGCAAAATATCAAGCATGTTTCATCCTTCACAGATGATGGACAGTATCGGGGTAATCCTCATGAAGGCTTCGTTGGCTATATGAGCATCGCAAATGCCGGCTGGTGCGTTTATAACGAACCGCTCTATAATGTTGCGCGTAAATACACTGACCGCATCCAAAACGCAACCGGCTCCAGTTTTACCCATCTTCTCAGCCTTGTTTCAAGCGGACATCCCGTGATGATTATTACTACCTTACATTTTAATAAGGTCAATGACATGCAAACTTGGAAAACGAAGCAAGGAAATGTCCATGTAACGCCCTCTTCGCATGCATGTGTAATTACAGGTTACGATAAAAAGAAGCGCCTAGTTTACGTAAATGACCCGTATGGGGTTAAAAATAAAGCTGTCTCATGGAATAATATCGAAGCCAGTTATAACCAGCAAGGACGTCAAGCCTTGTACATCAACTAAAAAAAGACCAAGAACCATAAAGTTCCTGGTCTTTTAACTCAAGGCACATTTTCAAAAGAAAATATGTGGACACTTCCTGTTCACATCAGGGTTGTCCAACATCAGCACTTCCCGTGCCTGCTATTTAAAGTAGATGTCCTCTATCTCAAAAATATCCGCATCTCGCGTTGTTTTTCTCGACTCGTCATTAGTATTATAGCTTAATTTTGCGCTTCTTGTAAAACTTTTTAACTCGGTAGAACATTTCAGTAAACATGGTGGCAAGTAAAATTCCTAAAGCAATCGAACACGTTACAATTCCAACCCGTAAAAACGAAGCTTCTGCGTCAAATACATTGCCATTTACGAGAGCTCGCACCGCTTGATAAGCTGGCACTCCGGGTACAAGCGGAACGAGAGCGGGAATATTAAAAACAGTCACTGGACATTTTTTAATTCGGGCAAAAAATAAACCCAAGATTCCAATCACAAATGCGCCCATTAAGTTAGACAGCATTCTTCCCATTTGAGCTTTAGTAATAAACCAGCACACCATCCAGCCCACCGTTCCACTAACTCCCGCAAGATTCAAGGCACGGTGTGGCACATTGATCGTCAGCGCAAATCCCACTGAAGCAATATAGGAAAAGACAATATTGATAATAATCTGCATGTATATTGGCATCTTTACGCTCCCATAAACTTAATCACAATCGCTACGCCCCCACCTAAGGCAATTGCCGTTAAAGTGGCTTCAAATAGTCTCACGATTCCTGATAACAAGTCTCCCATAAACAAATCTCGCAAAGCATTAGTAAAAGCCAGACCCGGAACTAAGGTCATCAACGCCCCAATTAAAATATTATCTACAATGGTTTGCGGGAATAATGCTTTGATAATAATCGCAATAATACTCATCACTATGGCTGCAATCAATTCAGATAAAAAGCGTACTTTAGTAAAACGTTTGAAGTAAACATAGGCTAAGTATCCTAATGCACCAACTAGAGCAGCTGCCGGAAAGTCAATCCAATCATAATCATCCATAAAAAGTACCATTAAGGTTGAACTTAACACTGCAGCTCCTATTACCTGCATCCATAAAGGAAAAGTAGGCGTCTTAGTTTCCACGTTTGCTATTTTATTATGCAGTTGGATCAAATCTATTTTTTTATTAGCAAATTCACGCGACAATTCATTTACTCGATCCACCAATTCCAAATTAATGTTTCGATCACGAATTTGCTTCATCTGGGACAAGTTTCCCCCATCTAAACTCATAAATACACAAGTTGGTGTGGCAAAAACTCGAGGATCATCTACACCGGCATTTTTTGCAATTCTAAGCATCGTATCTTCCACACGGTACATTTCGCTACCGCCTTCGATCATTAAACGCCCAGCTAGTAAACAGATATCTAGTATCTCTTGATAAAACTTCGCATCATGTTTGTTAGCCATAATTTTACCTACAAAATTAATTCAATTTTTCTAAATCAATGGTCTTGTCTACCCAATCTCCGCGGAAGAAATCGCGCTCGTGACTAACGATAATGACACCTCCTGGGAAATTTACAATCGCCTTTCTTAAAGCGTCCTTGGTATCATTATCAAGGTGATTAGTTGGCTCATCCAAGAAGAGCAAATTTGCTGGTTCAAATTGCATCTTGGCTAGTTTAACTTTTTCTTGTTCTCCACCAGAAAGCTCTTTAAGTGGGCTCATGGCTTGTTGTGCAGTTAGGCCCATTTTTGCTAAGGCTTGACGTAATTCCTTAGGCTTCTTACGTTCAAACTCTTCTTGTAGATATTGAAGCGGCGTCATATTATTGTTAGGCCAAGTCAAATCTTGCTTAAAATAAGCCAATTTAGCTGTTACTGATAATTCATAATTGCCATAAATCGGCTTAAGTTGCCCCAATAAAGTTTTAAGCAGAGTAGTCTTCCCAATTCCGTTAAAACCTGTAATGGCAACTTTTTCACTTCCACCCACCGAAAAGTTAAAGGCAGTTTTTACCAAGGCTTCATCATAACCGATAACTAAATCTTGTGTTTGCAAAAGCAAATTAGATGCAGTCGCAACATAAGGAAAATCAAACTTAGCCCGGCGATTATTCTTTGGTGGAGTTAAAACTTCCATTCTAGCCAATTGCTTTTCACGCGACTTAGCACTTTTTGCACGAGTACCGGCCTTATTTTTCCGAATATAAGCCTCAGTCTTTGCAATCTTGCGTTGCTGGTTCGAATACGCCTTCAAGTAAGTTTCACGGTTAGCAGCTTTTTGGCGCAGAGCTTGCTTCAAAGTTCCCGTATAACGAGTAATTGTTCCAAAATCGATATCGATAATACAATTAGTAATTCTGCCTAAAAAGTCGTAATCGTGACTCACAACGATAAAGGCACCTTCAAAATTGTTTAAATAGTCCACTAACCAATCAATATGGGAAACATCAAGGTAGTTAGTAGGTTCGTCTAAAACCAAGACATCTGGATTTTGAAGAAGTAATTTTGCCAAAATAATCTTAGAACGTTGACCTCCCGATAATTTAGATACATCATGGTCAAAACCTAAATCTGCTAACCCTAATCCTGAAGCCACACGTTCAATTTCGGTATCTAAATCATAGAAATTATTTTCTTCTAGATAAGTTTGAACTTTGCCTGCCTTTTCTAAAAGTGCATCATCACTATTTTCTGCATATTTAGTATAAAGATCGTTAAGTTCTTTTTCTTTTGTGTATAACTCATCAAAAGCCGTTCTCAAAAAGCCACGAATAGTAACTCCGGGCGCAAGTTTGGCATACTGATCTAGGTATCCAACACTTACTTTATTTTGCCATTTCACTTGGCCTTCATCTGGAATAATATCGCCAGTCAAAATCTTAATCAACGTAGACTTACCTACTCCATTTTGCCCAGTAACTCCCATATGATCTTCTTTATTCAATACAAAGTTTGCATCTTCATATAAAGTTTTATCAATGAAACTTTGACTTAAGTCTTTTACAGTTAATAAACTCAACTTTTTCACATCCCTTAAAAATCAAATTCAAACATTATAACACGTTTTTAGCTATGTTCTTTTTCATATACTTGTAAAGCATTCAAAATTCGTGGCCAATATCGCTTAGGCAAAATCAACTGCAATTGATCATGATAAATTGGAAAATCACTTGCCTTAAGTCCGGTAATTTCAGCCAAATCTTGATCTGTTAAATGATATTTATAAACGATTCGTTTAATTTCAACACTAGCATGTCCGCGAAACCAGGACAAGACAAAAAAGAAAACAGCAAAGATTCCACTTAATAAAATCGCAAGCTGCAAATTAAGATGAAAACTACGCATACAAATGAAGAAGACAGCAATAAAAGAAATGATAGCAGAAATAATCCCGTATACTACGGGAAAGATTTGATTTTTATTCATAGTATTTCCTTTCAAAAATCATTAATCTAATCTTACATTCTATAAGCAAAGAAAAGAAGAAAAAAGATGAATTTCTTCAAAAGAAATCCATCTTTATTATTTCATGTAGATTAGATTTAATGATACAAATCAAATCTACCTACAGCTAATGTTTCTTTAATTCCACCAGTTTCCATTAAAGACTTATCATCAATGATCTTTTTTAAAGCTGAAGCCAAATAGCCACGGTAATTGTGGCCAAGAGCCTTAGCAGCAGCCTTGGTATCGCCAATTGCAACGTCTACACCTAAATCATGATAACGGTATGGATTTGGACGACTATGACCTAAAACACGTGCAGAGATGTCTTTTGCTGCATAACCAGCCATTGAAAGGGCTAATTGAGCGGTATTTGGCCATGGCCACTTTTTACCTGGAACCATAACAGCTGACACATCCCCTAAAGCATAAATTGCTTCGTCTTCAGGCACAGTTAAATGTTCAGTAACTGTGATTCTACCACGATTTTGTTTAAAGCCTGAAGCCGCAATTACAGGATTACCACTAAAGCCCATCATCCAAATTGTAGTATTAGCTTCAATTTTATGTAGATCTTCTTCGTCTTTTTCAGAAGTCATCTTGTAGTAAACTGCATCTGCCTCAACCTTTTCAATTCGAGCAGGTTTAATAATTTTAATTCCTACTTCATCCACCAAACTTAAAGCATATTTCATTTGCTTATCATCAAACATTGGCAATAATCTAGGAGAGCCATCAATCATTCTAACTTCAATTTTCTCAGGATCAACGCCAGCCATCTTGGCATATTTATCTCTTGAACTAGCAATTGCCCCAGCAAGTTCAATGGCTTGGAAGCCTGCACCACAAAATACAATCCGTAAATCTTTCGGATCTTTGGTCTTCTGATAGTCTTCCATTTTTGCATAAATATGATCACGAATTGCTTGAGCTGTTTCCGTATTGTACATTGGCAAAGTATTTTCTTTTACTCCGCTAATCCCAAAAGTACCCAAAACAAAGCCTAAACCTAAAACCAAGTAATCATATTTCAGATCTGCGTGATTCTTCAAATGAACCGTCTTATTTTTATAATCTACAGTAGTGACGTCATCAACAATTAATTTACTCATTTTATCATCTAAAACATCCGTAAAATTATAAGAAATACGAGTGTAAGGATGGTTACCTGATGCAACTTCTGGTAAGCGATTGGTTTCACAGTGATAAGGATTGCGATCGACAAGAACAATCTCTACTTCTCTTTTGAGCTTTTTTTGTAACTCAACAACTGTCTTAATTCCCGCAAAACCTCCACCTAATACTACAATCTTCTTCATATTTAATCCTCCATTTCTACTCTAGATTAAAATTCCAATGAAATACGTAATTAAAAAAGTCATTGACCCAACTAACAATGTTTTAACAGCAGTAATAAATGTTTCTTTTTTTACCTGCTTTTGAATTAGTAGCTTGTTCTGCTTATAAACGAAAGGTACAATAAAGACTGTTAGCCACACTGTTTTAGGGGCAATATTAATAAATGGCAATAGTATAATAACTAAAAATGCCAACACATTTTTTACACTAAAAGCAACTAAAGCCGCTTTTTTACCAATAAAGTGAATAATCGTTGTTCTGTGATTGGATTCATCCTCTTCTGCATCACATAAATTATTAGCTAGCATCAAATTAGAAATCCATAATTCATCAGCTAATGCTAATAAAAATACCCGGCCTAGGCTTACCCAACTCCAGGAAAAGACTTGATAGGTATTCAGATAAACGCTTAAAAGCACAATCATAAACCCCATTGTAAAACCTGAGGCAAATTCTCCCAAAGGTAGTCCTGAAATTGGCTTGGGACCAGAGGAATACAAATATCCAATTGCAAAACAGAATATTCCCATCCAAAGTACTGGCAATCCAGCTTGGATAACCAACCAGATTCCTAATAAAGCTGAGATAAGGGTAAAGCTAATCATCAAACCCAAAACAAGTTTTGGGGAAATGTTTTCTCTTCCAATAATGTTAGTACTTTGTTGGTAAGCTTTATTATCGGCATGATAATAGTCACTGTAGTTATCAAGCATATCAACCACCATATTGAACAAAAACATTGCTACAAAGAATACTAATGCTAAAGTCCAATTCAGGTGATGATAATAATATGCACTAAAGCACATCCCTAACAAAAAAGGGGCTACACTAGCTGTTTTAGCTTTTATTTCAACAAGTTCTAAAAATACATTTAATGACATCGATCCACAACACATCCTCTCAAAACATAATTTTGAGTATTTACAACAATTAAGGAAATTTCATCATGAATAATTATAAACCTTGGCAATCTTATCCATTGATTAGTTCACAGTTATCTCAAGTTAACGATTACTTATTAAAAACAATCAAGGCTCCCATTCCCAGTCTTCAATCAGCCTTACTAACAATGGTAAACAGTGGCGGAAAATATCTGCGTCCTACAATTTTAATTTTATCCGCTAGAAGCTGTGGAAAAAAGGAATTAGCCACTTCTCCTAAAATAATTAAATTAGCTACTTCAATTGAAATTTTACATATGGCTACTTTAATTCATGATGATGTTATTGATGATTCTGATAAAAGACGTGGCAATATTAGCATCCAAGCTCGATTTGGTAAGGACGTAGCCGTGTATGCAGGTGATTTACTATTTACTAATTTCTTTGATCTGATGCTTGAAACCATTGATGAACACGAATTTTTAGTTAAAAATGCCCAAACTATGCGCCGAATTTTAAATGGTGAATTGGGACAGATGGGCCAGCGTTTTAACATTAATCAAAGTTTTGATGATTATCTAAAAGATATCAAAGGTAAAACCGCTGCTTTATTTAGTCTAGCCAGTGAAGAAGGAGCTCATTTTGCTGGCGGTGATTTTGATCAGGTGCAATTAATGGCTGACTTTGGCCAAAATCTAGGAATTGCTTTCCAAATGATTGATGACATTTTAGATTATGCTGGTGGCAAAAAATTAAACAAACCTACGCTAGAAGATCTAGCAACCGGAGTTTATTCATTACCCATCCTCCTGGCCTTAAGTCATGATAATTTGCGCTTAAGACTTGACCCAATTTTAGCTAAAAAGCGTGAAATGACTCTTGAAGATATTGGTCAAATTCAAGAAATAATTTTATCAAGCAACACCATCGAAGAAAGTCGCGCACTCGCCGAGCAATTTTCTCAAAAAGCAATTAACAACTTAAAGGAATTACCCTCAAATAAGGCTGTTAAACTCCTTCAAAAAATGTCACAAGAATTATTATCTAGAACACTTTAAAGGCCCTGATCGGCTTTTTTTAATTCACGAAAACGGGGTTCTGTCTCCCACAACTCTTGCGGAGTTCCTTCCATGGTCAATTTACCATCTTCAATGAAAATCACCTGATTCATTTTATCGATTCCCTGCAGGTGGTGAGTAATCCAAATCAGAGTTTTACCTTTTAACTGTTTAATAAAGGTATTAATGACAGCCTGTTCTGTAATCGGGTCGAGGCCTACAGTTGGTTCATCAAGAAGCACAATGGGAGTATCGCGCAATAAAATTCGCGCTAATGCCAAGCGATGGCGTTCCCCCCCAGAAAAGCGAAGCCCGGCTTCATCTACCTTAGTTTCTAAGCCATCAGGTAATTCTTGAACCATCTCGCTCAATCCAACTCGTCTTAATACTTGCCATAATTGCTCTTCACTTGCATCTTCGTTTCCTAAACGGAGATTATTAGCAATTGTGGTATTAAAGAGATATGGCGTTTGATTGATGATACTGATGTATTTAGTAATTTGATCTCCAAATTTATCAGTATCAACTCCATTCAGCTTTATCGACCCGCTACTTGGCTTTCGATCACCCCTAATTAGAGATGCAAGAGTACTTTTACCCGACCCACTTCTACCAAGAATTGCTAGTCTTTCTCCCGGCTTAATAGTTAAATTAATTCCTTTTAAAATTTCTTTTTTAGTCCCAGGATAAGTGTAATGAACATTAGACAAAGTCAATTCATAGGGCTGTTTCAGATCTATAGGCTTAACTTCTTCTTTTTTAGGTTGGGGAAGTTTATTTAAACGAACCAAAGACCTTTGATAGATATTAGTTTCTTGAGCTGCACTTGGAAGTTGAACAAAAGCATCTACCATTGGGAAAACTGCTAAAACAAAAGCAGCAATCCAATTAGTAGCTGAACTATAGTGACCACCAAATTTAGCCCCGGCCCAAATAATTAAACTCACTACAATTAAAAGAAATAACATCTGCAAAAGAAAGTCGCGCATTCGTTCAAACTTTCTCATTTTTTGATGAACTTTGAGCCATTCTTTTTCGCTGGCCACATGCAAACGCAAGTATTCTTTATTGCGACCTGATAAAATCCAATCATTAACCCCCATTACATTGTCGGTTAAATCTACATAAATTTTATCTTGAACTTCTTTTTCATAGGCTTGACGCGCACCATTAATAATTACAGACCAATATGGAATAGCAAAAATCATCAAACCAAATAGAATTAACATCCATAGTCCCATTAAAGGTGACAAGATTCCTAATCCTACTACAATTAAGGCATAAAGCCCCCAAGCAACAAACATGGGAAAAATAGACCGCAGATATAAATTTTGAATGTGACTTACATCATCTGCCAAAAGTCCCAAAATATCACCTAGTTGATATTTACTATTGAAAAATACCGCATCTACTTCCAATGAATCATAGAGTTTTTTTCGAAAACTAGATGTCATTTTCAAAACCCAATTATGACTCACAAGTCTTTCAACATAACGAACTGCCGGACGCGCAATCCCAAATGCTCTAGTTAATACAATTGGAACATAGATCAATAAAATATTTTCTGGCATTGTGGCGGCTTTACTAATTAAATAGCCAGCGCAAAACATCAATCCGGCCCCACAAACAAAGGTCAAAATTCCTAAAAAAATGGCCAAAATCAAAGTCTTTTTATAGCGTTTTAAAAATGGCTTTACCCAATGATCATTTTTTAGAGATCGCAAAATTGGAATTTTATTTAGCATCCTCTTCACCTCTCATTTGTTTCATTAAACTTGTAAAGTAGCCATTTTTCTTGGTTAATTCGCTATAAGTTCCTTGCTCAACAAGTTGACCATGATTCATTACTAAAATGTAGTCCATCTTCTTAATCCAATGCAATCTATGGGTGGCAAACAGAACCAGTCGATTTTCCATTAACGGAATCATCCGCTTCTTTAGATCAATTTCAGTTTCAATATCTAAGTGAGCAGTTGGTTCATCAAAAATCATGACTCGTCTTTCTTTATCCAAAAATGCTCGTGCTAAAGCAATTCGCTGAGCCTGTCCTCCTGACAAAACCCGTTTTCCTTGGCCAATCACTGTATCTAGACCTTTAGGTAATTCAGCTAATAAATCATCTAGCCCCATTACATGGATCGCTTCTTTAATTTCTTCATCGCTAGCATCTGGAGTGTAGAAGGCAATATTTTTCCTCAAAGTCGTAGTAAAAACATAGGGCTGTTGAGGAATATAGATGAGCTGCTGATGCCAATCCGGAATATTTAAGGTCTTAGTTTTATGATTCTGAATTTCAAACTCACCATCTGATGGAGTTAAGAATCCACTTAACAGGTTAACCAGAGAAGTTTTACCCGAGCCACTCATCCCAATAATGCCGACTTTTTCATAGCCCTTTATTTTGACATTAATTGGTCCAATTTCAGCCCCTTTTTCATAATCAAAGCAAATATTTTCAGCTTGAAGTTCATCATCCTTTTGCCAAGTATGAAGACTGATCTTGGCCACAGGTTCTTTAGGTGATTTAATGAGTTCATTTATCCTCTTAAAGGCATTTTTCCCATTTAAGGTTGCGTGAAAATCACCTGCAAAATTTCTGATTGGTAAGAAAAATTCGGGAGCCAAGATTAAGATTCCTAAAGCCGGAAACAAACTAACCTTGCCATTCATCAGCCCAAATCCTAAATAAACCGCAATTACGGCAATCGATAAAGTAGTGAAAAAGTCCAAGGCAAAAGTTGATAGCATCGCCACTTTTAAAACGGCCATAGTTCGATGTCTGAACCGTTCACTTAACCTAAAAATACTCTTAGAGTAACGTTTACTTAATCCTAAATACTTCAAGGTATCAATGCCACGCAAAGAATCAATGAAATTATTAGATAATTTTTGAAAATTACCAAATTGCTTAATTGCCTTATCTTGAGCCGCATGACCAAGAATAATCATGAACAAAACAATCAAGGGATACATTGCAAGCAAAATTAGAGCTGATAGCCAATTCAAAAATAGCATAGCTATAAAAATAAAAATTGGCACAATCATCATTGTTAAAACTTTACTGAAAACTAACTTGATATATTGTCGTACTTCATCAATCCCATCAAGGGCCATCGTAATCAAACTGCCGGTCCCTTGTTTTTGAATTAAAGCTTGTCCTTCTACAAAGACTTTCTGTAGAAGCTTTTTTCGTAATTCTTCACTTACTCTACTTGAATAATGATCTAGTATTTTTTCATTTAGCCAATTAATTATTTGTCTAAAGCTAAAACAAACAATAAAGACTAAAAGCATTTCAATATTTAAATTTTTTCCTTGCCATAGCTGGGTTAAAACTATACTTAACGCCACAGCTTGTCCAATAATGAAAAAGGCTTGCAGAACCTCAAGTACTGCAAGTCTTTTTGCGATTGAATTAGCACCTGCAAGTTGAAATAGATGTCGATCAATCATTAATATCCGTCCCCTACTCTAGGCATTTCAATTCTCTTACGGAAAATCCAATATGCCCAAATGGTATAAGCTAAAATACATGGTACCAAAATAACTGTTGCAATAGTCATGATTACTAATGTGTAGTTTGATGATGATGCACTCTGAATCATCAAGTCATAACTACTACTAATTGATGAAATCATGACTCTTGGGAATAATCCACAAAAGATCAATGCAACTAATGAAACTAAGGTAAGTCCACTAAAAGTAAAGGCCAATCCTTGCTTATCACTAAAGGTGCAAATATGAGCTGCAACTGAGAAGCCCACAATCAAAATTAGGCATACCCAAGTTAAGATTGGATGAACTCTCAAAAAGTCGGTTTGGAATAAAAGAAGTAATGCAAAAATCACTTCACCAACATAAAGTACCCAATATAAAGCTTGGGCATAATTTCTGGCACGATCAGAAATAGGGCCTTTAGTTTTTAAAGTAATATAGTTCAAGCCGTGCAAATAAGTGAGAAGAACTAAGGCAACCCCCCCTACGATTGAGAACCAATTAAAGTAATCGAAAAATTGGGCTTTCATATTACCATTTGCATCAATAGGCATCCCTTTAATCATTGAGATAAACATAACTCCCAAGAAGAAAACAGCAATTAAACTTCCAAGAGCAAGCATTGCATCCCAGAAAGGCTTGCGATATTCCGGACTTTGAGCACGGAAC
Source organism: Lactobacillus intestinalis (assembly GCF_024397795.1). NCBI lineage: Bacteria > Bacillati > Bacillota > Bacilli > Lactobacillales > Lactobacillaceae > Lactobacillus > Lactobacillus intestinalis. The sequence continues at coordinate 1,513,609 of NZ_CP072983.1, forward strand.
TCAAATGATACCCCACGAATGATCAAACCAAATAAGATCAACAACAGAATTAAATAATATCCAGAAAATAAAGTAGCGTACCAATATGGGAATGATGCGAACATCGCACCCCCGGCAGTAATTAGCCACACTTCATTTCCATCCCAAACAGGACCGATTGTTTCAATAACTTGGCTTTTTTCTTTTTCATTATAAGCCAGCGTCTCAACAGCCATTCCTACCCCATAATCAAAGCCATCAAGGAAGAAAAAGCCTGCAAATAAAACGCCGATCAAAACAAACCAAAGTATCTGTAAGAATGACATTTAGAAGGCCCCCTTTGCAAATGGATCTGCTAATTTAGGTTCTTGATTTTCAATATCGTCAGGATCCTTACGCAAGTAGCGAACCACTAAAGCAATCATGATAATCGCTAATATTGTAAACAAACAGAAGTAAACAATGTTGGATGTTAATAGGGATGCTACCGAAACATTTGGCGACACACTTTGAGCGGTGGTAAATACTCCATAAACAGTCCATGGCTGTCTACCAAATTCAGTAATTAGCCAACCACAAGTGTTCATAATAAATGGAGCAAATGTCAAAATAGCAACCACCCATAGACACCAACGATGCTTATACAAGGTTTCATGACCTTTGCGAGTCATAATTAAACCAACAATTGAAACAAGAGCTAGAAGTGTTCCGAATCCAGCCATAAAACGGAAGCTCCAGAATAAAGTATTAACTGGAACATAGTAATTCATCTTGTGACCAGCAATTCTAGTGCCGTACTTCTTTTCCATTTCCTTATTGATTTCTTCCATACCCTTAACTGAACCTGTAGTTTTGTGGTAAGAAAGAATACTTAGCATATCAGGAATATCAATGTTTCCTTTGACTTCATGAGTTTTTGGATTTACAAAAGCAATTACACTCCATGGTGCACGTTCGCCAGTGGTCTTCATAACTGCTTCAGTAGCTGCAAATTTCATAGGTTGTTCCTTAACCAAATATTGCATTTGAAGGTCACCTAAGCCAATAGTTAAAATAGAGAAAATAAACATTAAGACAAAGCTTAAACGCATTGTTTTATGATAAATTTGCTTACTTTCTTTTGAAATAGCACGCTTTTTAAGAAGTTGAAAGGCAGCTAAACCGGCAAAAATAGTAGAGCCAGTCAATAAAGCACCAAAAATAACGTGTCCATATTCAAAGCCTAATTGTGGATTAGTGATCAACGCACCGAAGTTAACCATTACGGCACGACCACCTTTAATTGAATAGCCTACTGGGTGTTGCATAAAGGCATTAGCAGTTAAAATCCAAAATGCGGAAGCTAATGTACCAAATGAGACCATCCAAATAAAGAACAGATGTAAACCTTTCCCCACTTTATTCCAGGTAAACATCCAAAGTCCGATAAAGGTAGATTCAATAAAGAAAGCAAGCAAAGCTTCAAATGCAAGCGGTGCTCCAAAAATATCTCCCATAAATCTTGAATAATCAGACCAGTTCATTCCAAATTGGAATTCTTGAATTATTCCTGTAACTACTCCCACGGCAAAGCTAAGCAAGAAAACATTGCCCCAAAACTTTGTCATTTTTTTGTACTGGGAATTCCCAGTCTTTACATACATAGATTCCATGATTGCAACAACAAATGCTGTACCAATAGAAAATGGTACAAAGAAAAAGTGGAATATGGTTGTCATCGCAAACTGAAATCTTGCCAAATCGACAATATTCATATTACGCCTCCATTGAGAAAACTATTAGAAAATTCTTCTAATAATAACGTACATTATTTAATCCCATTTCCAGTCTACTGCTACTTATGAAATGTTGCAACACCTTAAATAATGCGCTTTCACAACTGTTATATTATTTCTCTGTTAAGCTTTACTTTCAATTATAACATTATGCTTATACATTAAATTATTTTTGAATCCCTATCCGATGGCAAAGAACAATATTTATATAATTTTATTAGAAATATATTTACAATTAACTTCACAAACAAAAACTAATTAAGGATTATTATTATCCTTGAATAAAAATCAAAAAAATTTTTATGGTTATTTATACAAAAAAAGCATTTCTATCCGAAATGCTTTTCCATATCTACTTGAAGATACTCCAAGTATTACTCTTTTTGCTCTTTGTAGTTTTTGAATTTTGATTAGTTTCTGAATTACCAGAATAATAAGACTCAGAATTTGAAGATGAACTTGTCGTCGAACTAGAACTCGTTGAATTTCTAGTTTGAGGTGTATCTGAATTTGCATCAAAAATTTGATAATTAGTGAAGGCATTTGGATCTTTCCAATTAATATGATTATGAAGCTCATTCAACTCATTTTGACGAGTTTCTTCATTATCCAAAGTCTCTTTATCAAGATCTAGATTAGTTCTGATTTTATCAGAAGTTTTTTGCAATTCTTTAGTTGAAGCAACTTGAATAGAAGAACCATTAATCCAAGCGTCATGCCCTTGGATATAGCCACTGTCTAAATTGTTCATACAACCACGGTAATTCATAGCCAATGCGAACATATCATTAAAAGTAAGGTTAGTTTTGACATATTTATCAAAAATTTCAACTAACTTACGATAGTTTCTAATTGTATTAACGGACATCGCTTTTTGGGCTACTGCCTCAATTACTTGACGTTGACGAAGCTGACGACCGTAATCACCGCGCGGATCCTCTTTTCTCATTCGAACATAAGCTACCGCATGACGCCCATTCAAATGTTGTTTACCCTTGTGGAAGTCACACCAGTCATAAGAAAAGCTAAATGGAACTTGAACGTCTACTCCACCTACCGCATCAACTAAGCTCTTTAATGCCTTCATATTAACTTCTAGATAATAATTGATAGGTACATTAAGCATCGTTGAAACTGTCTTAACTGCAGCTTTATTCCCACCTACTTCATATGCGGAATTAACTCTAAACATAAAGTATTTATTCCCAGGTTCACCCAAAACATCTACCAATGTATCACGAGGGATAGAGGTCATAGTGGCCTTATTTTTTTGTGGATTAGCCGTAGCTAAAATCAAAGTATCGGAATTTCCTTGATCATGGCGTCCTTCAATACCCTGGTCTACTCCCAAAATCAACACAGAAATTGGTTGCTTAGCTGCAATTTTACCGGAAGTAGCCGAGGTGTTGCCACTAGCATTGTCAATTGCATTGTGAACTGAAAAGTACATATGAGCCCCCCAAGCAACTCCACATCCAGCTACAATTAATACAAGCAAGCCAATAAATCTAATGAATGTATTTCCTTGTTTAAATGAACCTTTTGATGCCGCAAACACTCGATTACGATGTAAATTGAGTCCCGAGCGCCGCGAGCGATAGTTCTCTCTATTTTCGGAATTTGGATCCATATCGTTATATCGTTTCCCTTCAAAAATAATACAAATTTATTTGTACCACTTTTAAACAGCAGATAAAATAAAATTACTGATAATTAATAATAACTTATTCTTTGTATTTTAGCACATACAGTTTTTGAATAAGTGATATGTAAAAAGGAGATTTTTATGGCTTTACCAACAAGAAACGAAGTCCCAGAAGAATTAACTTGGGATTTGAGTCGCATTTTCAAATCAGATAAAGATTGGGAAAATGCGTACCAAAACGTCAAAAACGATATCAATGATTTAGCAGATTTAAAAAATACTATTACCAATTCTGGAAAAGATCTGTACGAAGCTATCACTCAAATGTTGGCCGTAAAGCGGCGCTTTGAAAACATTTATGTCTATGCCACAATGGCAAGCGATGTTGATACTTCAAATAATCATTATTTAGGCTATGTCGCCCGTGTCCAAAGCTTAGCTAGTCAATTTGAAGCAGTGACTTCCTTCCTTAATCCTGCGATCCTTTCTATCCCAGAAGAAAAGCTCTCTGACTTTATGAAAGAGGAACCACGTTTAAAGGATTATGCTCATTTAATTGACACCATCACCAAGATGCGTCCCCATACTCTTCCAGCCCAAGAAGAAAAATTAATTGCTGACGCGAGTGATGCAATGAATACTTCAGAAAGCACCTTTAACGTTTTAACTAACTCGGACATGCAATACGGATATGTTCAAGATGAAGATGGTCAAATGGTCCAACTTTCTGATGGGCTATATTCCAATTTAATTCAATCTCAAAACCGTGATGTACGTAAAATGGCCTTTGATGTGATGTATGCAACTTATGGTCAATTTGAAAACACACTAGCTTCAACTTTATCTGGCGTAGTAAAAATGCATAACTATAACGCTCGGGTTCACAATTTTAAGTCTGCACGGAATGCTTCTCTTAGCGAAAATGGCGTAAATACCAATGTTTATGACACATTGTTAAAAGAAGTTAACAAGCATCTTGATCTTCTCCACCGCTACGTTAGTTTACGTAAAAAGATTCTCAAGCTTGACGATTTACAAATGTGGGATATGTATGTGCCTTTGACTGGAAAACCTGCTCTTTCATATAATTTTGAAGAAGCTAAAAAAGAAGCTAAAAAAGCTTTAGCTCCTCTTGGAGAAGATTATTTAAAGCATGTCGATTATATTTTTAACAATCGAGTAATTGACCCCGTAGAAAGCCAAAACAAGGTCACTGGCGCTTATTCTGGAGGAGCCTACGATACTGATCCATATGAACTTTTAAACTGGGAAAACAATATTGACTCTCTTTATACTTTAGTTCATGAAACTGGCCACTCAATGCATTCATGGTACACCCGTCACAATCAACCTTATGTTTATGGGGACTACCCGATTTTTGTTGCAGAAATTGCATCAACTACTAACGAAAATATTTTGACGGAATATTTCCTGGACCATATTAAGGATCCAAAAACCCGGGCCTTCATTTTAAATTATTATCTTGATTCATTTAAAGGTACTCTTTATCGTCAAACTCAATTTGCGGAATTCGAACAATTTATTCATGAAGCCGATGCCAATGGTGAACCCTTAACTGCTGAAGTTTTAGATAATTTTTACGGTGAGCTCAACCAACGCTACTACGGCGACAGTGTTACACCAGGTGGAGATATTGCTAAGGAATGGTCACGTATTCCTCACTTCTACTACAACTTCTATGTATATCAATATGCGACCGGCTTTGCAGCAGCGACAGCTTTAGCAAATAAAGTGGTTCATGGCGATCAAAAAGATAAAGAAGCTTATATTGATTATCTTAAGTCTGGTTCAAGCGATTATCCTGTTGAAATCATGAAACGTGCAGGTGTTGATATGACTAAACCTGATTACTTAGAAGATGCTTTCAAGACCTTTGAAAAACGACTAAATGAATTTGAAAGTTTGATTGATCAATTCTAAAAAATATAACCCAGGAAACATTAATTTCTGGGTTATTTTTTACTATTTTTCCTCAAAACGTATTAATGTATAGATAGAAAGGAGATTTTTGTGATGGAGGAAAAAATTAATCGTGCTTTATTAAGAGCAGGCTATAATACTCATATGGAATTCAATCAAATGATCAGTGAAATTGAGCAGAATCAAAAGCAGTGGGCTGAAATTATTGAAAAACATATTGATAAACTTCTTCAATTGATCAAGGAATATCATGAAGTAGCTTTAAAGATTACCATGCAAGCAAAAACCGATAGCGTTCCAGAGGATATTATGAATTCTAATGATCAATCTTTAGAGGTAATGGATGCCTTCAATCAAGAAATTTTGGATTTCGATAACTTTCTTAATGATCTCTCTCAACGTCAACATTTAATTGATTTAATCAAAGTAGTAAACTATGCAAATGACTTATTATATAAATTAAAAACGCAATAACGGAAATTTTTCACTATTTTTATAAATTTAATTTGACTACTTCTTAAACTACATATATAACTATTAAAGGAAAGTAAAATTTCTCACATCAAAAAACCGCTTCCTGCGTTGGGAGGCGGTTTTATTTTTTACTGATTAAGCTTCAGAAGCTCCTGAACTTGCATCAGCTTCATCACTCTTCATTTGATTATACTTAGTGACAGGATATGGTTTCATTCTAGTTGGATCAGTATCAGATGGTAGATTGTCAGCAGTATATCTAATATGAGCAATCTTAGCATGTTTTACATCTTCAATGGTTTTACAACCGGTTAATTCCATATCAATAAGTAATTCTTTATTATATTGATCAATTACCGACTTAACCCCTTTAGCACCGCCAAGAGCTAAGCCATAAAGGAACGGACGACCGATACCAACCATATCAGCACCAAGTGCTAAAGCCTTAAATACATGTGAACCCCGACGAACACCTGAGTCAAAAACAACAGGAACACGATGAGCTACAGCTTTGGCAACTTCTGGCAAATCATCAACTGTAGCTGGTTCACCATCAACTTCACGACCACCGTGGTTAGTTACGTATACACCATCTGCACCTGCACCAATTGCCTTATATGCGTCTTCCGCATTAGTTATACCCTTGATAAATACAGGCAAGCCACTTTCATCTTTAATTCTTTGAACATCCTTAGGACCAATCTTTTGAGCAGAAGCGGCGTACATTTGAGCCACAGTTTGACCTTCTCCTTTTCCACCTAAATAACGAGTAAAGAAATCTAGCGGAACAGGATAAGTAAAGTGAGTTCTTAAGTTTGCTTCACGATAACCTGATACCAAAGCATCAACGGTTAACCAAATACCTTTATAACCTGTCTTTTTAATAGCATCAAAGACCATTCTGTTAAATTTCCAATCTTTACTTAAATAAAGTTGGAAATATCTAGGAGCATTTGGAGCAGCTGCAGCAATATCCTCAACACTCTTATTTGCATAAGTACTTGATGAGAAGAGTGCTCCTGCAGCGGCAGCCCCTTTTTGGGTACCAACTTCCGCAGCTTTATTGGCAATCCCATGACAAGCAATTGGAGCAATCATTACTGGTGTCTTAAGTTTCATCCCCATAAATTCGGTATCTAGTTGAGGATGGCTCATATTAGTTAGTGCCCGGGGAATAATTTGATAATGGTTAAAGGCAGAAGTATTAGCACGCCAAGTCCATTCATTTTCAGCACCAGATGCAACATAGTAGTAAGCTGCCTCTGGCATCACATCTTTAGCTTTTCTAGCTAGCTCTTCCACATTCACCATATGTAATACTTCATCACGGGTACTTTGTGGAAATCCTTTGTAATAATAAGTCATTTTAGTACTCCCTCTTATTATCTATGAAATCTTATATTTCACTCTCATTATAAAAGAAAGCACTTTCATGCTATAACAATATGACTTATTATGATTTTTACTCAAAAAATAAGGCCTTTCGGCCTTATTCTCTAGACTTTATGTTTAATGAGATGAGTAAAGTAAGCTCCCAAATAAATAACTACATCAATCAAAGAAATAAAGAAAGTTACGGGCCAATTAGTTACAAATCCTAAATATAACCCAAGCCATACACTAAAAAGGGCAATTCCTACTGACCACGCAATCATTCCGGGCACACTGCGAGCAATATAACGCGCCGTAGATGATGGCAAAGTCAAAAGGATAAAGACCAGCATTGATCCTACTATTTGTGAGCCAATTGAAACAGCCATTGCCAATGCAACTAAAAATATTAATCCTACTAATCCAACTTTTACCCCATTAGCTAGCGCACCTACATGATCAAAAGAATCAAAATTCAATTGCCTTTGTACACTAAAAATCAGTAATAAAACAATAATTGAGAGAATGACTAACTGAATAACCCCTTTACGGTCAACACCAATAATACTTCCAAATAAAATATTAGTTGCATAACGACTATTGGAATTAGAAATAGCTAAAAACAACACACCTAATCCAATAAACAAAGCAGAAATTGCGCTAATTGAGCTTTCTTTTTGGTCAGTGTGCATAGATAATTCACCTACACTAATTGATCCCAAAAGAGTAAACAGAAGCATCCCCCACAATGGCGCCATATTCAAATAAACTGCAAAAGCCGCACCAGCAAAGCCGATTTCTGATAATGTATGAGCTAAAAAACTAAAGTTTCTCGCCACTACATAAACTCCTGCTACACCACAAGTAATTGCAATGAACGTACTTGCAAGGAAGGCATAACGCATAAATTCAAATTGAAACATTATTCGTAATCCCCCTCAAATTCGCTCATCTTACCTTGAGTAATTGTACCGTGATTTAGGTACAAATAATTATTCATATATTTTCTAGCTAAAGGAACATCATGCGTTACAAAAAGTACAGTAATATCATGTTCTTCATTCAAATGCTTAATGAGCTGCATAAGTTCTTCTTTGGCAGAAGGATCCAGACTAGCCGTTGCCTCATCCAAAATAATCATATTGGGCTTATCCAGCAGCGCTTGCGCTAAATATGCGCGTTGTTTTTGTCCTCCAGAAGCTTCACCCATGCGAGTATTTTGAATGGAGAGCAGATGGGTTTCTTTCAACTCAGAGGTAACTCTTTCCTTAATTTTCTTAGTTTTAATTAAAGGTGTATTTAAACTGACAAAAGCTCTAATAGATAGAGGATAGTCGGCTTCAATATTTCTAAATTGTGGAACATAACCCAATTTTACACCTTTGGCAAATTCAAAAGTCCCCGAAGTTGGAATCAACAATTTCATCAAAATATTGATCAAAGTTGTTTTTCCCGTCCCATTAGGACCAAGAAGCGCAGTCATGGAACCCTTTTTTAATTCAAAATTTAAATTTTGAAAGATGACTTTTGAATCAAACTTCATGGTTAAGTCTTTAACTTTTAAAACATCAGTCAAATTTTTGCGCCACCTTTTCTTCTTAATTCAGCTTAGTTACTATTTTTTAGAAACTTGAGCTAATTTTTCGTAATTTTCATTCATCCACTTTAAATAAGTTACATGGTTAGGAATAGTTTCGCGAACATTCAAAACAGGAATACCATGGTCTTTAGCTTGTTTTACAAAGCTCTTCACAGTTGAACTGCTGGATTGACTATTATTAACAAAGAAAGCAATCTTCCGATTCTTAATATCATTAGTCATCTTGTTAATCATCTTTGGACTTGGGTCAGTACCATTTTCAACTGCTTCTTCAAATTCCTTATCGCCAATTCTATAACCAGCTTCTTTTAAAGCATAATCAAAGACTGGTTCACTTACAAAGACCGGCTTACTATTCTTACCATCAATGCTCTTAGCTAACTTCTTGATTTTATTAATTTTAGCTAGATACTTTTGACCATTTTCTTTAAAGTAAGCAGCATGCTTTTTATCCAATTTAGACAAACGCTTTACCAAGTAGTTTACATATTTAGTTGGCATGTTTAAATTGTACCAAATATGTGGATTGTCGCCTTTTTTAAGGCCCATCAAGTCTTCACCTACTAGAACCGGCTTTTTATCTACTGAACTGGCTAATTTTGTCATCCAGCTATCATAACCTAAACCGTTAGCCACAATGATATTGGCATTTGATAATTTCTTAGCATCTGCAGTAGTAGGCTCAAAATCATGCGGATCAGTTGTACTGTTAGTAATAATCGCATGTACATCGCCATATTTACCCACTACATTTTTGGCGATATCTGAATAAACGTTAGTGGTAGTTACAATTTGAATCTTCTTTGAATCACTGGTGGAGTCGGTTTGTCCAGAACAAGCTGAAACAAGCACCATTAAAGCACCTAATAATCCTAAGATAGAAATGGATCTTATAATTCTAGATTTTGTATTTTTCATATTTACCTCCAAAATACAAATAAAAAAGCATTTAAATCAAAATTCAGCAACATTTTTGATTTAAAGTTAGCATAAGCTAGTTTTTATATTCTGTCAACATCTTTGAGAAACGCAAATAACATCAAGCTCTAAGAAGCTTGATGTTATCGATATTCATGCCATAAATTTTGCTGAATTATTTAAATGCTTTATCTAGAATTACATCATTATATAAACATATTTTTATATGATTGTCAAACTAAAATTCACCTTTAGCATGTTGTCTTAGAACATCAAGAATCTTGATAATATGATTGTCAAACAGATAATAGTACTTTTCTTGCTTGACTCTTTCACTTTTTACTAGCCGAGCTTCTTCTAAAATTCTCAAATGACGCGAAATCGCAGGTTGACTAACATCAAATTGCTTAACTAAATTATTCACGCTGCTTTGTTTATTATCATTTAAATAATAAAGGATTTGAATTCGAATAGGGTGATTTAATGCTCTCGTAATTCGAATAATTTGATCATTCAACTTCTTTTTCCACCTGTCCTGTCAATCTTCCTTCATTATAACTTAATTTCAAAAACAAAAAAACGCCACCCTCAGGTGACGCAAAACATAACAGAGTATCTTGATTTAAGTAGAGATCATCAAGATATTTATATTATAATACGTTTTTTATAAAAATAGTAGTCATTTTGCACGATAACATAGGTTATTTTTGCATTTAACCATTATTTTGGGATTGCGTTATCTTTTTAGATTAGTTTTTTCTAATATCACCTAACAAAAAATTGCTGCCTGAGTAGACAACAATTTTTAATAATTTTATTCGTCAGGATCCTTTGAAATTGGCTTTCTCCAGAAGCTAAGAACTAATCCGGCAACAATAGAACCAATAATAGTTGCTAAGAAGTAGAGCCAGATGTGGTTAGCAAGTGGTGATACCCAAAGTCCACCGTGAGGGGCTGGAACTTGAATATGCCATAAACCAACAAGGAATCCACCAACAGCAGAACCAAGTACACATGATGGAATGACGTGACCTGGGTCAGCTGCAGCAAATGGAATAGCACCTTCAGTGATGAATGAGAATCCTAAAATCCAGTTTGATACACCAGCACGACGTTCTTCTTTGTTGAACTTGTTCTTAAAGAAAGTAGTACCAATAGCAGTAGCAAATGGAGGAACCATACCACCAACCATAACGGCAGCCATCATAACAGCGGCAGTAGCTGAATGAGGGTCATTAGCAAAGGCACCAGAAGCAAATACGTAAGCAGCCTTGTTGAAAGGACCACCCATATCGATAGCCATCATACCAGCCAAGATAGTAGTAAGAACTACTAAGTTACCAGTACCCATGCTGTTTAAGAAGTGAGTAATTGCAAAGTTAACTGAACTAAAGATTGGGTTGACAATGTAGTACATAATCAAAGCAATGAACAATAGTCCTAAAATTGGATAAAGAAGCATTGGCTTCATACCTTCAACTGACTTAGGTAATTTTGCAAAAATCTTCTTCAAAAGAATCATCAAGTAACCAGCGATGAAACCTGAAGCAATACCGCCTAAGAAACCAGCTGGAGAAGTTGCATGAGCTTGAACGTTAACTTGAAGACCATTAGTACCGTTAACGATGGCAGCCATATAACCACCAACTAACCCTGGCATCAATGCAGGCAAATCACCAATTGATTCAGCGATATAAGCTGACAAAATTGGAACCATGAAAGCAAATGCTAAGTTACCTGCTGAGTTTAAGAAGATAAATGCAGGGTTCTTAGGACCACCAGCCATATAGTTTTCAACGATAAAGGAGATAGCCATCAAGATACCACCACCAATAACGAATGGTAACATGTGGCTAACACCGCTCATTAAGTTCTTGTAGATCTTGCCCCAAACACCAACGCTTGCGTCGCTTGATCCTTCATCTGACTTGTCGCTTGCACTAGCATGGTAAACACTAGCCTTACCATCCATAATGTCATCGATCAATTCATTTGGCTTATTAATACCATCAACAACCGGACGAGAAACTAATTCCTTACCATCAAAACGTGGCATGTCAACTTTCTTGTCAGATGCAATAATTACACCCTTAGCGCGCTTAATTTCTTCTGGGGTTAACTTATCCTTAACACCTTCAGAACCGTTAGTTTCGATTCTAACTTCGATACCGCGCTTTTCACCGGCCTTAATCAAAGCTTCTTGAGCCATGTAAGTGTGAGCAATACCGTTAATACATGCAGTAACACCAACAATTAAAGGCTTTTCGTCTTCCTTAGAAGTACCGGCAGCCTTTGCGGCTTCTTGCTTTTTCTTCTTTTCAGCAGCAGCCTTATCTTCAGCATCCTTCTTAGCTTCAGCGTTTTCAAACAAGTCAATTACTTCTTGAGGAGTTTGAGCTTTCTTTAATTCTTCAACTAAATCAGGATTTACCAAAAGTCCTGAAAGTTTTGCTAAAGCTTGAAGGTGAGTATTATCAGCACCATCTGGTGCAGTAATCATGAAGAATAAGTGAACTGGTTGACCATCCAAAGAATTGTAGTCAATACCATTCTTACTCTTGGCAAATAATACTCGTGCTTTATTAATGTACTTATTACGTGCGTGAGGCATTGCGATTCCGCCACCGATACCAGTGGTTGATTCATCTTCACGAGCCCAAATTGATTTAATGAATTCATCTTCATTATTTACAATGCCAGTCTTGACTTCAAGGTCAGCCATTTCTTTAATGGCGTCTTCTTTATTAGTAGCCTTGAGGTCCATAATCATGGACTCAGTACTTAATATGTCCTTGATTCTCATCGAATCATGTCCTCCTATTTTTTATTTATTAATTAAGAAATTTGTTCTACTTTAATTTGTGGGAGTACAGCATCAATTTGACTCTTAACAGCAATATCTTTAGTAAAGGCAGTTGCAGCACCACAAGCCATACCCATTCTAAAGCTTTCTTCTGCATTATGAGTCTTGAAGTAAGTACCAACAAATCCAGCGATCATTGAGTCACCAGCACCTACGGAGTTAACAGCAGTACCAACGGCACCCTTTGCGTGGTAAACGTGGTCCTTAGTCAAAAGGTAACCACCGTCGCCAGCCATAGATACCATTACATTTTGTGCACCCATGTTCAAAAGCTTTTCTGCGTATTCAAGCATGACATCGCTAGAATCAAAGCTAGTATTGAACAAATCTGCTAATTCATGATGGTTTGGCTTAATTACTAATGGGCCATATTCAAGAGTATCAAGAAGTGCTTGTCCAGTAGTATCTACAACAAATTCAGCACCTGCATCCTTAATTGTAGGCAATAATTGTTGATAAAAATCAGTTGGTAAACTTGGAGTAAGAGAACCACTCATTACCACAATGTCACCCTTCTTAAGATCGTCTAAACGTGACTTAAAAGCAGTGATTTCTTGGTTAGTAATTTGGGGACCAGCAGCGTTAATTTCAGTTTCCTTTTCAGCATGAATCTTAACGTTCACACGGGTTACATCTGAAATAGTAACGAAGTCGCTGGTAATTCTCTTTTGATTCAATTGACGAATCAATTCCTTACCAGTAAAACCACCAACAAAGCCCCAAGCTGTGTTTTCTACGTTTAATTGGTTAAGGATTTGAGAAACGTTAATTCCCTTTCCTCCTGCTAAAAATGAATAATTATTAGTTCTATTAACTTCACCAGCATTAACTTTTTCAAGTTGCATTACATAGTCAAGTGCTGGATTAACAGTAACTGTATAAATCATTTTTGTACCTCCTCTATTTTTATCCCGGCAGGTAGTGCCTTTTTTTGACTTTGATTAAGTTTATTGATAATCACACAAACGTCGTCTACATTTGCAAAAACTGCAAAATTGCGTTCCCCAATCTTAGAAGAATCTGTTAAAACATAGGCCTTGTGCGCTTGAGCAATTTCGGCTGCTTTAATGGCAGATTCCTCTGGATCCGGAGTGGTGATATTGCCATTTTTTTCAATACCATTTGCCCCAATAAAACTTGCAGAAAAGTTCATCCCTTTAATTTGTTTTAATGCGGTTTGACCGATGACTGCATGAGTATCATCTTTAACCTTTCCGCCAATTAAAATAGTTTCAATGCCATAATTTAAACTACATAAAGCGGTCTCTACTCCATTAGTAATTATCTTTACATCAGGAATTTCCGCTAAAAATGGTACCATCTCATAGGTAGTAGTCCCAGCATCAATAAAAATATTATCTCCAGAATGAACGAAATGTTCCGCCGCATATTTGGCAATTTCTATCTTAGCATCGTGATTAAGATTAAAACGAACATTTTGTGAAACATCACGAGAGAAATTCTTCACTGATTGAGCGCCACCATGAACCCTCTTAAGAATTCCTGATTTTTCCATTTGGATTAAATCTCGTCTAATCGTTGATTCAGAAGTATCAGTTAATTTACATAGCTCTGCCACACGACACAACTCATGCTCGTTGACATAGTTTTCAATTAAACTTCGGCGTTCCTCAGTCAGCATAATTTTCACCTCAAAAAATATTGTATTCGCTTTCGATTCTAAAATCAATCATTTTTCTTCAAAATAATTCAAATAAATTCAATTTTCTTCAAAATTAAGCAATTAAATGCAAAAAAAGAGGCAATCATATAGATTGCTTCTTTATTACGGGATTATTCTTTTCTCAATTCAGTGAAAGCAATTATACCAATCACTGCTGCATATAAGAAATAGTAGATAAGTAATGCAAATTCAACACTACTAATTAATAAATATAAAATCGAAAAGATAAATATTGCGATTGCTGCAATGCAAGCTCCTAAATATAGGGATTTAGTTAATAAGTAGCTGCTAGCAACAATTAATAAGACATACACTATCATTGAAATGAATTGCACAGTTTTAGCGATATTAGGCGAAACGATGATTACTTGAAATCTTCCGGCTAATTTTGCAATTACAACTAATGATAAAACCAATGAGAAAAAGCAAATTATTGGATAGACAATATTCTTCCAGTAGTTTTTCATCATATCACCGACTTAATTAAATAAATCAGACATACTAGTTGGGATATTATTGTTCTTTGCGAAGTATTTCTTAAATGCTTGGATAAAAGTCAAATGATCTCTATCGTGATATTTCAACGTATCCATTACTGCCCAATATGCAGTAATTAAACAGTTAACCCCTAATACGATGATAATGCCAATTAAAATGTATAACAAATATAACATCTTGAATCCCCCACTTGTTTTCGATCTACTGTATTATTTACTTAATACAGTAATATAGATTGCAAACTCTGTCAATACTTTCTAGCTAAAAGTAGAAAATCGCATCTATAAGCCACCATTTCCACCAATGCTTCAAATAATACTTTGCATATTTACGAAAAGCTTCGCCATAACTTTTACATCTTTCGTGAATATAGACCTTCTCTTTTTCACCCCTTACGAACTGATCAATTCGTCGACTTTTCAAAGTGAAATAGTAATTTCCATTTTCTTTTCGAGTGAAGGCACGCCAGCTTGCAAATACTAAAATGAAGATCAAATCTATAATGGCAATCAGCACTAATAAAATCAGTACCAAAATCAGCCATTCTTTAAATCCTTCCACTCCTCTTCTTCCTCTTTCTTATACTTAAGTAAGTCACCTGGTTGACAATCCAACACCTCACAGATTTTATTCAAGGTATCAAATCTCACCCCGTGAGCTTTCCCCGTTTTCAAAATCGATAGATTCGCTGGAGTAATTCCCACTTTTTGTGCTAATTCTTTTGAAGATATTTTTCGCTTTAACAACATAAAATCTAGTGTCACTTCTATCAAACTACTCGCCCCCTAGATAATTGCGTCTGAATCTTCTTGAAGTTGCATCCCATATTTGAACACGATGTAAATTACATATATTACGGCAAGAAACAGCAGTCCTCCTTGAGCGCCTGTAGGGTAAGCAAGGTGTTGTATCTCGTCTTTCCCTGGTTGTAAATTAAGACTCATCAAGAACAAAACAATCGTCATCACTGTATAAGTTGCAACCCACACCAACAATTTACGAATCAATTCTAAATTTTGATTAGCAAAAAAGATCTCATTTTTGATATTTCTTACTAATCCTCGCGCGAATCTACAGATAAAGAATTCAGCCAAAGCTTCAAGAAACAATACAACAAAGAACGCAATTGCTAGCCAAAGCGTGTTTCCTTTGCCCCAACTTCCAAAACCTGCTCTAAATCCTTGAGCAAAATCCGAATTATTGTTAAAACTAAAGGCAACTATCCCTAGCACAAATACACTAAAGACCATTCCCAAAACACAGAAAATTTGATAAATAAAAGCTACAACTTCAATCAAATTCAACCAAAACTTTTTCATTTCAAGCTCCTCCCTTAATTCATTAATTATTGTATTACGATAATTAATACTTGTAAATCAATATTTTATTATTGATAAATAAAATTATTTAGGCAAAAAAATCCCAAGTTAGCACTTAACTAACTTGGGATCTTTTTTAAAATTCAACTGTATATTTTTTGAGTTCTTCTTGAAGCTTGCGCACACCCTTTGGCACCTTGAATTTATTTTTAGCTAAATAAACCGAGAGCTCGTCATCAAGTTCCTTAGCAACTTCAGCACGTGGCTCATCTTTGCTTGCTTTATACAAAGCTAACTTCACGATCTTCATAATATCTTTGTTCCCAATCAAATCAGGATCGTTATTAACCAAGCTTCTTACTTTAATAATAAATTCGTTGTTGGCGGCATAAGTGTTATTGTGCATCCCAACGCCCATTTCCGTTTCTTTCATGATAAACGCCCCTTTCATATCTTTTAATTAAATTTTAGCACAAGAAAAAGCCATGGACTTTTTCCATGACTTTTATTTAATATTAGTTTTTCTTTTTACGCTTTTTGCGATCGGCTAATCCAAAGATTCCCAATCCAGCTAAAAGTGCACCAATCCAACTAATATTTTCACTATCCCTTTGACCAGTTTGTGGCAAAACCTTTTCATGACCTTTCTTAAGCATCGCTCTACCTAAACGAGTCAATTTGCCATTTTTATAAAGTACTCTGCCGTGTGAATCAACAATTGTACCATTATCAAGCTTATGACTTCCTCTTGGGAAATCTTTTTCTTCATAAAGAGGCTTATTATCACTCCCCTTGGTTGAAGGCTTGTGAATTGTTGGAGTTACAGGTTTTGCAGGCACCTTATTAGCAGGCTTCTTGTTTGGTTGAACCGGCTTAGCTGGTTTCTTATTCGGCTTATTTGGTTCAATTGGCTTATTATGATCAGGTTTATTTGGCTTGTTATTATCTGGCTTAGATGGATTTACTGGATTATCTGGATTTGGAGTTGGTTTATTGTTGTCATCATTTGGCTTCTTAATCGAACTATAAGTAACTGTAAATTCAAGATCTTGTGAATTTGGACCTACAGTTTGAGCATTAATAGTCATTGGATTTGGACTGTAGCCTGAAATATTAGGAGCAACAATTTCTGGGAAAGTGGAGCTTTCCTTGTCCCATTTACCCCAAATCGTTTCACCAGTTACCAAGTCTTTAACCCCATTGCGTATAAAGGTGATAGTTTGAATGGTATCTGGTAAAGCTTGACTTTGATCAGCATACTTGAAGTGGATTGTTTCTGTTACAGTGTGAGTATCAGTAACTTCCTCTGTCTTATGTTGAATTGCAATCTTAGTTATACCATTTTCAACCTTAACTTGATCAGCTGGCTTACCATTTGTATATTCCCAATTATTTGGAAGTGGCAAATTGTAAGTTACTTCTTGACCAAGTTTTCCAACCACAGTAGTCGAAGCAATTACCTGGCCTTTTGAATCAACAAGTTGAACTACTTGGCTTGCTTGAACTTTATCCTTAACATAAGTAATTTCAATGGTTGAGTTTTCAGTAGTTGCATTAACTACTTCTTCTCCTACCATGTTTGGACTAGCAGTGTAGCCAGCAACCTTTTCTGGAGTATAAGCATCAAATTTACCAGAATTCCATTGCGTTTGAACTTCACCAGTTACCAAATTCTTACTTTGAGTGCCAGTTAAAGTTACCTTTTGAACAACTTTCTTATCGCCATTTGGTAAATGTTCAATGATTGTTCGAGTAACTGTCTTAGTAAGTTCCGTAGTTTCAATCTTAGGTTCAATTCTAATAATGGTCTTATTACTATTTTCACCAATTGTGATTGTCTTTGGAACTTCTCCACTTGCTTGCCAGTTTTCTGGGATATGTGGAGTAAATGGCATTTCTTGGCCTTTTTCACCAGTAATTGCTTCCCTAGCAATAATCTTGCCATCTTTATCTTGATACTCAATAGTCTGAGTTTCTTCAACAGGTGGAACAATATTCTTCGTGTAAGAAATATTAACAGTTACATTTGCGGTATCTGCACTCACTGCTTCTTGAGCAACTTGAGCTATGTTTGGAGTATATCCATCAATTGTTGCAGGGGTATAAGCTTCCCAAACAGCAGAATCAGTACTCTTCCAATCGCTGTAAGTTACTTCGCCAGTTACTTCATCAAATGTAGCAACTCTAGTAAACTTAACTTTTTGAGTAACAGTTTCTTTAGTTCCGTCTGGTTTAGTTACCACGATAATTCTCGTTGGTTCAGAAACTAATTTTTCCATTTTTGGATAAGTTTTATCTGGATTACCTGGAACCTTACCATTTGGAATCTGATCTTCAGGAGTATCTGGAGTAATCGTAATTGTTGCATGTTCAACTTGAACAACTACATCCTTGTGACCATCTGGGCCAAAAGTAATAGTTGATGGAATGGTGTAGCCATTAACTAGCTTCCAGCCTGCAGGAACCGTTGAATAAACATCAACTGTCTGATCAGTTTCCCCATTTACCTTATCTGTCTTAATAACCTGACCAGTATTATCTTGGTAAATAATGTTAGTCGATTGTTTATTTGCAGTGTAGGTAATATCAACTGTGACATTCTTTTGACCGTCTTTAACTTCAACTGCAGGAACAACGGCTTCACTTGGAGTGTATCCATCAATCTTCTCTGGACTAAATTCTTTCCAACTTCCAGTTGACCATTCTCCATAAGTTACTGCACCAGTTACATTATCGTAACTTGCATTACGGTAAATCTTTGCGGTTTGAACTTCCGTACTCTTAGTTCCATCTGGCTTAGTTACATTAATTGTTCTTGTAATTGTTTGGTTCAAGTCACTTGCGTGAGCACCATTAATTACTGCACCAGTTACCGTCTTTTCACCTGTTGGTACCGGATTATTATGATCAACATTGGTTATTCCATGTTCAATCTTAATTACAGTAGTTCCATTATTAATGGTGATTTCAGTTGGCACTTCACTTGGATCACTTGCTACCCAACCTACTGGAATTTCAGGAGTAAATGGAAGTTTAGTTCCTTTAAGGTGCCCCTTAATATCAGTTGAACTAATTACCTTATTATCAGCATCCACATAATTAATAGTTTGGCTACCATTTTCCAAAGTAAATGTGGCTATTGAACTGAAGTCAATATTGTAATTTGG
Source organism: Lactobacillus intestinalis (assembly GCF_024397795.1). Taxonomy (NCBI): domain Bacteria; kingdom Bacillati; phylum Bacillota; class Bacilli; order Lactobacillales; family Lactobacillaceae; genus Lactobacillus; species Lactobacillus intestinalis. The sequence goes on from NZ_CP072983.1 coordinate 1,532,843, forward strand.
ATTTTCTTGACGAATCTTATTGATTGCATCCCCACTAAGTTCAACGTCATAAATTCCTGCTTCAGTTAATTGAGCTGGATGACCATCTTTACTAAAGACAAAATCATTTGCTGTTAATCCAGTAATAGTTTGTTGTTGCCCGTTTAACGTTACAACAACTGAGTAGTTATGAGGATCAAGTTCTAAGTCTTGAGTAGTTTGAGAACCACTTATTGTTGCACTAGCCTTGGCGCGAACAATTACTAGTGCTCCCTGACTGTCATCGTAACTGTAGTTATAGTTACTATCAGCTGCTTTGATTGCATCAATTCCAGCTTGACTTAACTTAACTTGGTAAGTACCAACATTTATTGGATTACCAATGACTTGAATATCTTTGTCAGTTAATTGGTAAGTTTGACTGTTAGAAAGTTTAACTTCAAATTTATCAGGGTCTAATGCTATTACACTGCCTGTATAAGGAGTTTCTTGATTACCACTAAAACCGATGGTTGCATTTGCCTTGCTAATCGTGACACTAGCTAAACCCTTGAAGTTCCATGTGTAATTATTATTAGTAGCAATCTTACTTTGGCTAGAATCCTTAAGCTTCAAGTAGTAAGTACCCACATTTACTGGGGCAGCAACTACCTTACCAGTTTCATCAACCCATTCATAGTCGTCAGCAGATAGAGTTGGGGCGGTAAGATCTACACCATTGTTAGTAGCAATAGCGTTAGTAATCTTATCAACAGTAATTTCTGGAGTTTGGCCGTTGTAAACTACATCATATGAACCGGAAGTGGTTACATCAGCGTTAGCTTTTTCAATTGTAAAGTCTACCGCATCATTATTATAAGTATAGTTATAATGATTACTTTCAAGATTTCGAATTTGACCTAATGCTGCTTCGGTCAATCTAACCTTGTAAGTACCTGCATTAGTTGGTGCAGGAATTGGATTGCCTTGATCATTTACAAATTCAAGATCTGTCGTCTTTAAGACATAAGTTTGGCCATTTGATAACTTCACATTAATGCCGTTAACAACTCCATCAGTGGCTGGAATAACTACTGGATTTCCTGTGTAAATTGTTGAAGCTGAACCGTCAAGAGTAATGCTTGCAGTTGCCTTTTCAATATGATAATTACCTTCGCCTTGGTAACTCCAAGTATAGTTAGTATTTCCAGTAATCGCATTTTGGACTTTTTGCCAGCCAGCTTCGGTTAAACGAACTTGATAAGTTCCAACTTCGCTTGGTGCAGAAATTACTTTTCCATTTTGTAAGAATTCATAATCACTTGCAGTTAATTGCAAAGTACTTGGCAAAGCAATGGTCTTTTCATTTGGATTATCAGTAGTGATTTCTGGAATAAAGTTAGCTGGATCAATTGTTGCTGGATTACCAGTCCAAGTAATAGTTTGATCACTAGTACTTGGCAAAGTAATCTCAGCCTTAGCTTGACTAATGTTATAAGTATACTCACCGCTAATTGCACCAGTGGCAAAACTGTAGTTAGGGTTAGCTGCCTGAATTTTAGCAATTGAACTATCCTTAAGCTTCAAGTAGTAAGTACCAGCATTAGTTGGTAAGCCAGTCATTTCAGTGTAAGTGCCGTCTGCATTCTTGGAATACCAAGCATAGTCGTCAACATTCAAATTAGAAAGATCTAAGCTTTGGCCAGCAACTAAGCCACTTGGCGTCCAAGTAATTGAATTAAAGACATCACTAACTGAAGTTTCCTGACCATTGTAAATCTTATTGCCATTTCCACCTAAAGTATCAGTAGCTGCTTTTTGATTAATTGTGTACTTAATCGTGCCACTTGCAGCATTAAAGCTGTAGTTAGGATTATCCTTTTGCAATGTTTGCAGAGCAGAAGGTTTCAAACAGGCTTCATAAGTGCCAGCATCAGTTGGGATCGCATCTAGCTTCTCACCTTGGGCATTATACCAATCAAAATCACTGATAGTAATACCTTTCATTGATAATGGGTTATCAGTAACAAGATCATTAGCGTTAATCGTTAAGTCTTTTACATCTAAACTAGCAGGCTGACCATCGTAAGTCTTTTCTTGATCCTTGCCCGAGATAGTTACATCAGTAATTGACTTAGGACCGATTTCAAAAGTAGCTGAACCAGTTAAGCTATCCGCACTAATTTTTACATTCCCTGAACCAGCATATTGATCAATTGCAGCTTGCAAATGAGCCAAACCAGCTTGGGTCAACTTAATAGTGTAAGTACCTACATTAGTTGGTGCCGCACCATTAGTCCAAATGTAATCACCATCTTGCAAGTGGTAAATGCTATTTTCAGTGCTACCAGGGAAGGTCAAGTTAACAATAATGTCACCACCATTGTTAAGTTCAGCGGTAGTTACTGCTGATCCATTAAATGTCATTTGGTTAGAACCTGACAAGCTTGCACTAGCCTCAGTAGCTGCATTAATCGTATAAGTGGCCTTAGTATTAAATGTCCACTTGTAGTTATCGCCATTGTTGCCAGTTAAATTCTTCAACTTAGCTTCACCGGCTGGTGATAATTCAACCGTATAAGTTCCAGCATTAATAGGATCACCATTAGCAAACTGCAAATCATCACTAGTTAACTTAATCGTTTGTGCAGTACCGTCGGGAGCATAAACAGTTGCTGAATAAGTTAACTTATACTTATCAATGTTCAAATCAGCTGGTAAAGTAGTTTTTCCATCATAGGTCTTATTATCGCTACCATCTAAGCTAATCGTGACTTCGCCTAGGTTAACGGTAAAGGTGCCATAAGTAGTTACATCACTCGCATCCTGTGGATAGGCATAGTTAGTACCTAATGCACTCTTGATATTTTCCAGACCTTGAGCTGATAAGACAACGTGGTAGCTACCAACATTGCCTGGTGTTTGACTAAAAATCAAATCCCCATCTTTAGCTTGATAGTTTAAAGTGCCATTTTCAGTTTTCACAGTTAGAGTATAACCTTGAGGATTCTCCTTAATAGCCTTTAACCAATCATTGGAACCATAAGTTACATTTTGCTCATTACCACCAACAGTAATTGTCACTGGCATCTGGTCAACAAAGAAGTTAGCCCGTGCTTCAGCAGCTTGAGTCCAATTATAGTTAGTTGAACCAGTTAAAGCTTGAAGTTTCTTCAGCCCCTGAGCAGATAATTTCACTTCATAAGTACCAACATTACTTGGAGTAGTTACAAACTCTAAATCGCCTGTTTCAAGCTTCAAATCTGTATAAATTGGCTCATGTTCATTGTCAGTTGTCGCATTCTTAACAGGTGCAGTAATAGTTATACTGTAGCCGTTATCGCCGCCATATTGAATCGTGGTATTTTCACCATATTTAATATGCTCTGCGCCATTAATCGTAACGGTAGTATCAGCCGGCGTAATTACATATGTAGCTGGTTCATGTCTAGCATCAACAGTATTAGCATCAGTTGACCCACTCTTAGCATTACTATTAGTTCCATTGACCGCATTCCAATCATAATCTGGAAAAGCTGCTTGGAGTCTTTGCAGTAATTGACCAGCAATCTTAACTTGGTAAGAGCCGACATTAACTGGCATTTGCCCATCAGTAAAGCCATTAATATAGACATCGCCAGTTTTCAAACCACCAATTTTTTGAATAATTTCAGCCTCGGTTGGCCCAGGAATACTGCTATTCCAATTAGTTAGTTCAATATGATATGCATTTGGGTCGAGTGGTAAATCAGTCCCGTAAGTGGTCGTTTGATTACCATTTAAGGTAACTTGAGCCTTGCGAGCATAGATTAAGAAATTACCAGTTGCATTACCTAAACTAATGTCATAATTACTTGCACCTGTTAGATTCTTAATCTTATTAAGTGCAGCACTTGTCAAACGAACATAATAAGCTGGATTACCTGTTTTATCGTTTTCTTGGGCGTTAGCATGGTTGACTGGATTACCAGCACTATCAACCACTTCTAAATCTTCTGGGATTAAAGTGAAGCTCCCCAATCCAATTGGCTCATCATTTGAATTACCCCATACTAGTTTAATATCACCATTATCAAGCTGTGTCTGGGTAATGGCTGCATTTTGACCATTATAAACTTGTGATGCAGTTCCACTTACGCCAATAATCAAGCTTGCTGGATAAATGTGGTAAGTAATGCGGCCTGAAATAGTACTCTTTCCATCCTTAACAAATGTGTAGTTAGGGTTAGCATTCGCAAAAGCGGTCTTACCTTTTTCATTCAATTGCAAGTAGTAGTAACCAGCATCAGTTGGAGCAGCAATCGGTTTGCCATCTTGATCGACCCATTCAAAGTCATCAGCAGTTAAATCTGGAATAGTCAAGCCTTGAACATTATTGAAGCCAAAGTTCTTCTTGGTTTCTTCATTACTTGGATCAAAGCTGACCGCTTGACCATTGTATTCACTCTTTTCACTACCATCTAACTGAACGTTTGGTGAAACAGCTTGTTCAATTTGGAAAGTGGCACTTCCTGTATTGACCTTAGACAAGATAACATTACCTTTACCAACCGCTTCATCAATTGCAGCTTGAATTTTATCAAGACCTGCACTAGAAAGAGTTAGAGTATAGTTTCCAGCATTAACAGGTGCTTTGCCATCTTGAGTATTCCAAGCGTAGTCTCCATCTGCAAGAGTGAAACTAGTTGGTAAGTTAACAATATTATTACCACTAATAACTACCTTGATGGTTGAACCATCAGTGTACAAATCAGCTGTTGTTACTGAATTGCCATTGTAAACCATAGAATTGTGACCGCTAAGTTCAGTATTAGCGCTAGCAGGAGTAATGTTGTAAGTCCCTGTTCCACTTGATGCTGTAGCAGCCCAAGTTACATTATCACTATTAATCTCTTTGATATGATCCCAACCGGCTTGTGATAAACGAACTGCATATTTTCCAACATTAATTGGAACAGTAGTAGTCCAAGTCCCATCGATATTAAATTCAATATCACCAGCAACTAAGTTATAAGTTGGATTATTTGGTTCATTCAGCTTAATTGAGAAGCCGTTTAAGTAATCACTATTAGGACTACCAGTGTAAGTGTATGAAGGATTGCCACTAAATTCTGCAGATGCTTGGGCCTTGTTAATAACTAAAGTACCGAAACTTGTGCCTTGGCTAATCTTGTAATTATCACCAACGGCTTGTTGAATCTTATTGGCACCGGCATCAGTTAAGACAATATGGTAAACACCACCAGCATTCGTTGCAGTGATAGGCTTACCGCTGACATCAACAATTTGGAAATCACCAGAATCTAATTGTACATTGCTCAAGCTAGCTGTTGCTCCATCTTTAGAGCTAATGCTTACTTGAACGCTGTTATTTCCATTAGCATTGTATTTAACGCTAATTGGTTGGCCCGTGTAAGTTTCGGTTTGTGTACCATCGACACTTACAGTATTTTCAGCAGCATTAATTGTATAACTTGCACTTCCAGTAAAGTCATTATCAGCAAATACTACATTTGGTGTGTTATTTTGACCAGAACCTGCTAAACCAAGAATATATTTTTCAATGTTGGAAATACCATCAGGTGTCAAAGTAATTGTGTATGCTCCAGCATTAGTTGGTGCAGAGCCACTACTCCACTTGTAGTCACCATCTTTAAGAATATAGGTCTTGTTAGCATCAGTAACACCTGGAAAGGTTACCGTTACACCAATTTGACCATTGCTATTTACTTCAGCAGTTGTAGTAGCTTGACCATCGTATGTGCGTGAGTTAGAGCCACTTAATACACCACTTGCTTGAGCTTGCGTAATAGTGTAAGTAGCTAAACCACCACCATTAGTCAAAGTAAAGTTAGGATTATCCTTTTCTAGAGTAGAGAGTGCAGAGTCCTTAAGTTTTATGTAGTAAGTTCCAACATTTTCAGGATTACTGATCGGATTACCCTGAGCATCTACCCACTCATAACTATCACTAGTAAGGTCCGTCGTATCTAAAACTACTTTGGCATTGTTAAAGTTAGCAGTAATTGTTAATTTTGAAGGATCGATACTAGTCGCAGGTTGGGCATCATAGATCTTACTATAATTTCCAGATGTCTGGTTGCTTAAAGTGAAAGTAGCTGGGGCCGGATTAATAATATAGGTTGCAGTACTGGTAAAGGTTGAATTACCCTGAGCATCTACCCATTTAATACTGTTATTACCAAATTCTTTTATAATATTCTGCTTGCCATGTTCTGACCAACGTAACTCATAGGTGCCTGCATTAGTTGGCATTTCACTCGTCCAAGTTTGACCATTATTAGATGAAAATTCAACATCCCCGGCCTGTAAATAATAGACATTTCCAGTTGGTCCGCTAACTCCAGCATAAATTGGATTGTTACCATCCCCATTATTAAGGTCATCAAGAGTGATTGGACTGCCAGTGTAAGTTGACTCATTAGTACCTGCCAAAAATGCTGTTGCAGTTGCCGTATAGGTTATGTTAATTACAGTCGGAAGTGTATCGATAGTAACAGTTTGAGCTGGAATAGGTCTCCAGTTTGGAATATTTAATGTTGTTTCAGTAGTTGTCCCATCAGGATGCGTAACAATTTGTTTAATGACTTTCGTATAATTATCAGGAACTGGCATATTCTTGTAGCGGTCCCATTCACCTGTAGTCCAGCCACTACCATCAAAGCCATCAAATACTACTCCTCTATCATCAGTATTTACTCTAACAGGTCTAGTAATCGTAGCTGATTGAGTCGTAGTTTGGGTAACTGAAGGAGTTCCTGGTTGGTTAACTGGCGTGAAGTTAATTACACGGTTAATAGTTTTTTGCGTCAATGATTTAGGTACATAGTAAGTTGTCAATTCATTACGAACATACCATTGAGAAGCATTATTAGTAGTAAATACTGTATTGGAATTATAATTTGGATTAGCAAAATTTACAGTAGTATATGTGCCTGTAGAATTGAGGTTTGCTACTACATAGTCATTGCCAGCATCAGGAGGAGTAACAGTAAATTGTCCATCTTGTGCTATATTCCAATTTCCAGAAATTACATGGAAACCTAAGTTGTCCTCAGTCTTATCCCAAGTCCAATCTCCATAAACCACTTTATTGGTTGAAGCATTAATGGTCCCAGCTTGTTTGAAGAAGACTTGAATCTGCGCATCGGGGGCAACTGATTGGCCATTCTTATCACCACCTGCATACACAAATTTAGCGGTTATTGTTCTAGCTGCAGTTTTATTTGGAACATAGAAAATAGTATGAACAGGTTGAGCTTCATAAAGAGATGCAGCCGTAGTATATGCAGTTGAGCCTTTAGAAATATCGCTGGTATCGTCATCACTACCATTCCAAGTAGGGAAAACAAATTGATTAGCGGGAACTTTATTAGTATTTGTAGCAGGACCACCAGTGTAAGCTGTATATCCATTTAAGGTTGGTACATCGGCAGTTACCGTAGCCCACTCTTGCGGTAAATTAGTCCAAGTCCCGGATACCACATGGTAACCAGGTGTATTACTATCACCTTTTTTAGTATTCCATTGCCATGGACCATACGTAACAGTTCCAGTTACCAAATCTTTTGTAGCTTGCCGAGTATAGTAAACATCTAAAACTGCGGAAGTAAAGGCATTACCATCCTCGGTGTAAGTACCGTCTTCATTAACCTTTGTCTTAACGTAATTTACGGTAACAGTGCGTGTTTCTTGTGCGGCTGGATCAGTATTAGTTACGTCTTGAGTTTTATGAACTAAGTGAACAACAACATTTGCACCATAGAATGAAGGAGCAGCCTCAGTCGTCCATTTATAATTTGGTATTGTCCAATTACAACTTGGATCTGTAAACGGCTTCCAGAAATCCCCGGCAACTGTTGCTCCTGCAGGTACTCCAGAGACACTGACAGATTGATAATCGTTTGGATTTATACCTTCTGGAAATTTAAGTCGACTATATGCCCCATTACCAGCATTTTTTATATCAAATTGAGTAATTTCCTTATTTTCCGTATCATCCCAGTAAGTGATTGTAAACTGCATTTGTTGAGTAACAGTAACCTTAGCAGTAGCTGGAGCAGTTACGGCAGTGTATTGCTGGCCATTCACAGAAACTGGATAAGTTGCAATAACTTTAACATTATATGTTCCTACTTGATCCCAATTTGGTTCACTATTATCAGTAAATTCAAATGTAGTACCTGATGGAAAATCAGCAACATTAGTGACTAAATCTTTAGCTGTTAAAGTCTTCCCCTTATAGGTAGTCTTATCTTGAATCTGAAGATTTTTCTTTTGATCTGCGGGGATAGTAACAACTTGGTATATAGCATTCGCATAGTTAACTAGATGATTATTGTGACCCGTTACATCATCAACAGGGGCAGTTGAAACTCTCTTTAATACATAGTTATGTTCAGTAACATAATCCTCAAGCTTTTGATCAATCATGTCTTTGTAACTATTAATGGCATCCGTCATGTTACTTGCACCAGCTGCATCATAAACAACAGGTACAGAAATAGTAGTAAGTTGGCTACCACTGGCATTATTAATAGTAATATTATGTGTATTATTGTTTTTATTGGATAAAAGAGTGTAGAGATTACCACTAGCTAAAATGATTGGCTGAGTAAAGCCACCATTGGCAATACCCAAAGTGTTTAACTTATCAGCAGTAAGTGTGGAGTTATTGCCGAGATAAACGACTGACTGAGTATTATTTATGACATTAGATGCACTGGTTACCTTACTAAAGTCCCAGTTAGAAAGATCAACATATTGAGCATTTGACCCAGCAAACAAAACTGACATATTGGTAACATTGCTCGTGTTCCAGTTAGCAATCGCACTTGCATCAACCAATGATCCTTCATTGGCAAAAGTTGCTTCAAGATTAGTTACCTTACTGGTATTCCAGTTTTCCAAACCATGCAGGCTCGTTAGAGCCTGGTTAACATTAAATGCACGATTCAGATCAGTTACATTGCTAGTATCCCAATTAGCTAAGGCACTAATGTCAGTCAGATTAGCATCACTCATAAAAATGACGCCCATATCAGTTACGTGACTTACATTCCAATTTTCTAGACCTTGTAAGTTCGTAAAACTATTATTAGCAAATGCAGTGTTAAGTTTTTGTAAACTATCAGTCTTCCAATTGCTCAAAGGAGAAAGATCTGTAACTTTGTTAACATTGTTGAAAATCCGAGTCATATTCGTAACTTTTTGAACATCCCAGTTTTCCAAACCAGTTAAGCTAGTCAAGCCAGTCGCATTTTGGAATAGAAGGGACATATTAGTCACATTGGAAACATCCCAATTACTAATTCCAGTTAAAGAAGAGAGTTTAGTAGCACAGCTAAAAGTATTTTGCATTGAAGTAGCACTACTAGTATCTAAACTGTTGGTATCTAAACTAGTCAAATTCGTATCATTTTGGAATGTATTATTTAAGTTATTACTTGCAAGCTTAACTTTCTTATCTTCTGTCTTACTAAAAGCAATAGTAGCGGCCTTTTGCCAGGTTTTAATTAAATCGTTAGAGATCGATACTTGAAGACCATTAGTTGATTTATCAGCAGCCGTAAAGTCAGCCTCATTAGGCACAATAATATGAGTTTGATCACCAGTGTAGCCAGTTAATTGGTAATAATTGTTTCCATCAAATGTCGTGTTCTGCCCTGTCCATTTAGAGGTATCTAATGTTCCCCAAGTAGCAGAATCATATCCACCGTTAGTAGTAGGTGCGGTGGCGCTTGCTGCTACAGCCTTATTTTCTTGAAGAGCATTAAAATTAACCTTAGCAGCAAAGTTACTTACATTAAATGTAGTTGTATCGTGAGCTGCATCATTAGCATTATTTTTTTGATTTAAAGAATCTGTTTCACTTTTAGTCTTTTGAGGAATAGAAGAATCAGACTTTGAAGTTTCAGAATTTTGAGCAGTAGAAGGAGTTTCTACAGGCTTAGCAGTTGTACTCTGTTGATTAGTATTCTCTACATTATCATTCTTACTTTCATCAGGCTTTTTAGGAGTTTCTGCCCCAGAAGTCTTCAGTTGGGTAGCTCCATTCTTAGAATTCTCTGGTTGAGGTGATGGTGTCCCAGAAGCTTCTGATTGAGCTGATTCAGAAGTTTCTGTGGTAGTAGCAGACTTTGATGCAGATTGGTCTCCAACATTCGATCTGCTAGAAGCCGAAGCCTCCACATTTTCACTTGTCTCAGTTTCTTGCTGATTACTTTCTGTTGCTGCATGAACCGTTTGATTATCATTCATTGTCAAAAATAATGTTGATAACAATACAGAACATACGCCAACACTTAGTTTTCTAATACTAAACCTTTGTTTACTATCGTAGTCATTTTTATTGAAAATCATAAGTCAAATCCCCTTAAGTCTGTATTCTATATGCTATACCATATTTTAACGCGAAAAATAACAGATAACAAAACATGTACTCATTCTAAAATACATTTAAGAAACCATCAAAAAAATAGTGAACGAACTTTTATAAAGTCATTCACTATTTTGTTTAAAAATATTTATTTGTACAAATATTTAGCACAAGCTTCTTGTGGATCCATTCCATTTCTAATTTTTAATGCTAGCTCAATGGAAACATCGGCAATAATGGATTGTGGATCGATTACATTGTAGGGATGATCGGGTGCTTTTTCTTGAGCCAAAGAAAGCTCGGTACATCCCAACAAGACCACATTACAACCGTACTTATCATGCATCGTCTTCAAGATCTTATGATATAAATCGTGATTTACAACGCCTTTTTCCTTAATGTCTGAATAAATCAACTCATTAACCATAGGCTGAATCTCAGACCCACCTAGTTCAACTTCCCGTCCAACATGATGAATTTCATCTTCATATAAATGATCATAAATTGAACCCTCAGTAGCAATCAAGCCGATTTTCTTTTCATCGGGATAATTATCAATAAAATTATGGACTGCAATTCGCATCATATGCAAAAATGGAATATCTGTCAAAGCAGCTAAATCATCATAGAAATAATGAGCTGTATTACATGGCATAACAAAGAAATCTGGATTAAGCTTGGCTTGGCCTAAGACGTCATCTTTTAAATCATAAAAGAAGTTGGGCTTGGAATGATCCATAATGTAAGAAGTTCGATCAGGAACCTGGGCATCATTTACCAAAATATAGTTTAAATAATCTTGGTCTCGAGCAATTTTAACTCGATGATTAATTAAACGAACATAGCTTTCAGTGGCAATTGTTCCCATTCCACCGATAATACTAAAAAAATGCTTCATAATTTCCCTACTTTGATTATTTTAACCGTTACTAATGTTCAAAATGTTCTTGTTCACCTTCAAGTTCGTTAATTACATTTTGAGCAACAACGATATCTGATGGATATGGTGTATCTACACCGCGAATCTTTTGGAAAGCATCTGCACCTTTTCCACAGATAAGAACAACATCATCTTTGCCAGCCATTGCAATTGCATCATGGATAGCCTTTTTACGATCTAATTCAATTGTTACATCACACTTTGAGTGATCAATTCCAGAGTCAATTTCTTGAGCAATTGACATTGGATCTTCAAATCCTGGATCATCGGTAGTAAGGAAGGCTTTATCAGCATAAGCAGTCAAACTTTCACTGAATCCTGGACGACGAGAAACTCCTTTATCCCCAGGAGCACCTACAACCACAATAATCTTTGGATTATCAAATTCTTCTTGCATAAAGCTCATAAGTGCCATCATTGAAGCTTTGTTGTGAGCATAATCCACAACAACCATTCCATGATTCTTGGTCATTTCAGTTTGCATTCTACCAGGGATGGTAACGTGACGAATCCCCTTAGCGCATTCATCATGATCCATGCCAGCAAGTCCGGCGCCGATGATTGCAGCAGTACCATTTGATTCGTTGAAGTCACCGATCATTTGCAAAGTGTAATCGCCATTAATTGGAAGTTGCTTAGCTTTATCACTTGCACAGTAAAGCTTGAAGCGAGTTTCACGCATATCAGTTTCTTGTGAAGCATAGCGGAAATCAATTGGAACCTTCAAGTTTGGATTTTCAAAGTTTTCGTTAGCAAAAAGATAAATACTGTCTGGATTAGTTGTAGTAGTTGCGGCTGCATATACTTCATCAAAGTGAGCAGTTTCTGCATTGATGATACACTTGCGTGAATTTACCAACAATTGCAACTTACAGTGAAGATAATCCGCAAAGTTAGGGTGTTCATTTGGTCCAATATGGTCTGGCGTAATGTTTAAGAAAAAGCCAAGATCGTAAGTCAAACCAAATACACGATTCTTCTTGTAAGCTTGACTTGAAACTTCCATTACCAAATGAGTCATTCCATTATCAACAGCAGTTCTCATATCACGGAACAAATCAAGTGATTCTGGTGTAGTTAAGCTTGATTTAAAGCTGTCTTCTGGCTTAGGACCCACTACATCATTAACTGAAGAAATAAGTGCAGTGCGACCACCATTCATTTGATCAAGCATTCCCTTTAAAAAGTATGCGGAAGTGGTCTTACCCTTAGTTCCAGTGAAGGCAACTACAAATAAATCGTCTTGTGGGAAACGGAAAAATGCGGCAGACAAAAGTGCCATGGCCTTTGATACATCCCGAACAATTAAGGCGTGCATCCCTTTTCCTTCTGGATATGGTTGTTCTGCAACATAACAAATGGCGCCGTTGTCTTTAGCCATTGATAAGTAGGTTGGTCTAAATCCAGCCCCTTTACAGAAAAATAAAGTGTTGGTTTGAATGTCGCGTGAATCATAAGATACGTAATCCATCTTAGTTGCGACAGCATCTTGAACCGCACTTGACTTAAGCAAGTGGTGTTCTTTTAAAATTAAAATACAGGTATTTAAAGAAATACTCATGTTATACCCCTCAAATAGAATATTAATGTTTCAGACAAAATTATAACACAGCTACTGCTTCACTGACGCTTTACTTGGATCTAATGGCAGACGAATAATGAAACTTGTCCAATTATCATCCGATACACAAGTAATTGTTCCATGGTGCAAATCAACTACACTTTTTGTAATTGATAAACCTAGCCCAGTTCCGCCAGTTTTAGTATTGCGAGAAGTTTCGACACGGTAGAAACGTTCAAAAATCTTCTTCAAGGACTCTTCAGGAATCTTAGCCCCATTATTTTCGACGCGAAGTTCTACTTGTTGATTATTTACTAAATTTGCTACCAGCTTGATCGTCGTAGCCCCAGTACCGTACTTCAAAGCATTAGTAATCAAATTATTATAAACACGGACAAGCTTTTCTGGATCAGCCTTAATAGTTAAATCTTGCGGACGAGCTTGAATTTCAAAACTAATTCCCTTTTTTTCAGCTTCCAGTTCAAATCCAGCTGCTACTTGTTCCAGCATAGAATAAATATGAAGTGCCGATAAATTCAAGGTAGTATTAGTTGATTTCAAGGTCGTGTATTCCAACAAATCATTTGCCAGAGATTTCATTTGCTCGGCTTTAGTATAAGCAATATCAACATATTTCTGCGTATCTTCAGGTAAAGCTGCGCCGGATTTTAACAGGCCAAGATAACCAATAATTGAAGTCAGCGGTGTGCGAATATCATGAGAAACATTAGTAATAAGTTCATCTTTAGACTTCTCAATAGCGCGCTCTTCATTAATTGAATTCACAGTACTATCTACCAAAGAATTAATTGAATCAATTACGCGTTGGAGGTCCGTTCTTACCACAAAAGAAATTCGATGATCAAAGTGACCGTTTGCGATATAGTGCAATTCCGAAATCACATGGCGCAGTTGCATTTGATGATAGCGACGGATTAAACGCCAATACAAAACTATCAAATCCCCAATAGCCATGATGATAATCACGACATTTTGCCAAGACCAGAAGTCTTTTCCTCCTACAAAACTCATCGTCTTTTTTAAGAAATAAATCCCATTGACTAAGTTTTCATCTTGTAAAATCGCCAAATGAATTAAAATGATGATCGATAAGTTCAGTAATAAAAGCAAAACAATCGTAACGACCGCTTCCGCAAAAAGTTCACTTTTTTCAGCGCCAGTTAATTTTACGCGCTCTTTTTTCATAGGTTTTAAGCCTCTACTTTATAGCCAACTCCCCAAACAGTCTGAATAACATCTTCGCCACCAGTTGCTTTTTGGATTTTATCACGAAGGTGGGAAACGTGGACCATAACAGTTTTAGCGGAAACAATGGATTCTTGTTGCCATACTCTTTCAAAGATTTCATCAGCTGAGAAAACGCGATTTGGATGGCTTGCTAGTAAATAAAGAATTCCAAATTCCAAAGCTGTTAATTGAATATCCTTACCGCCGATTGTTTTTACTTCATGAGAATCACGATTAATTACAAGTGGTCCAACTTCTAAAACATCAGGTTCGTCATCTTTGACTTGCTTTTGACTACGACGCAAAAGTGAACGTACACGAGCCATTACTTCTAATGGATTAAATGGTTTAGAAACATAATCATCTGCACCAGTAATTAACCCTTGAATCTTATCCATATCTCCAGTCTTAGCAGAAACAATGATGATTGGAATATCCGAATCTTTTCTAACCTCCTTAATCACTTCGATCCCTGTCATATTTGGCATCATGACATCTAAAATCATTAAAGCAATGTCAGGAGTGGTAGTTAATTTAGTAATTGCTTCTTTACCGCTATAGGCTGCAATTGGTTCATATCCTTCATTTTTTAGGTAAATGCTTAATAATTCTACGATTTCTTTATCGTCGTCAACAACTAAGATTTTCACAGAGAAAACCCCTCTCTTTTGATTAATACATTATCTTACATTACTTATAGTTTAGCAGACCTCATGCAGTCTATTTTACACATTTTCAAAAAATATACAGTCTTCATATAATTTTTTTACTAAAAGCTAAAAAATACGCTCCTCTCTTAACTGAGAAAAGCGTATTTTATGTGAGATTAATATCTCGATTAATGTGCTGCATGTTTATCATCGTAAAGTTGAGTTTCAATATAAACACAAACAATGAACAACAAAGCAAAACAACAAAGTTTAGGAATTGAAGCATAATCGAGCATACTTGCAAAACCAAATAAAATTCCGTCTGGAATGACCCACCAAGATCCAACCCAGGCATTAAAGGTACTGCTAAAAGTTCCAAAGAATGCAATCAAGATTGTTAAAATGATCAATATTGATGTCAAAATCATTCCGGGCCTAGTATAATCCTTGAATCCGTGGTCCCAATAGACCATCACGCCTAGGAGCACCAATAAAATCGATGCCATCCATAAACTACTCTTCCTCATAATAAAGGCCTTCTTTCCGCCTTCATTTTACCACTTTCAGCTTATAGATATAGAGCCTAACACTTATTGAATTTCTTTCTTACCAGTATAAAGTTCGTAGTAGTAGCCTTTTTCGGCAAGAAGTTCTTTATGAGTACCTGATTCAATAATATGACCATGATCAAGAACCAAAATAAGATCTGAGTTAACAATTGTAGACAAACGGTGCGCAATTACAAAACTTGTTCTACCAGCAAGCAAGTTATCCATACCCGCTTGAACCATCTTTTCAGTTCGTGTATCAATACTTGAGGTAGCTTCATCCAAAATCATTACTGGCTCATCCGCAATCATTGCCCGGGCAATACTGAGCAATTGCATTTGACCCTGTGATAAATCGCCACCATCACCGTCAATCACAGTATCATACCCATCATCAAGCTCATGAATAAATTCATCCGCATGTGATAAGCGTGCAGCTTGATAGACCTCATCATCACTAGCATTTGGATTACCGAAACGAATATTATCCATAATAGTTCCTGTAAACAGGTGTGTTTCTTGCAATACAATTGAGAGCGATCTTCTTAGATCATCCTTTTTAATATTCTTAATCGGAATACCATCATAAGTAATCTCGCCAGAACTAATTGGATAGAAACGGTTAAGCATATTAGAAATCGTCGTCTTCCCAGCTCCAGTTTCTCCAACTAAAGCCACCTTCATCCCCGGTTTGGCATTGATACAAATATCATACAAAATCTGCTTTTCAGGTACATAAGAGAAGTTAACATGATCAAAAATAATATGACCACGTACTGGAACTTTCTTGGTGCTGCCATCTTTTTGAGGAACATTCCAGTGCCATGCACCTTCAACTTCTTTATCTTTAGAAATTGTAACCACGCCATTATCTGCTTCAACAGGTTCATCCTCTAATTGGAAAATTCTTTGTGCACCAGCTAAAGCCATCACAATCGAGTTCAATTGTTGAGAAATCTGAGCAATTGGCATACTGAATTGTCTAGACAATTGCAAGAATGAAGCAATTGCACCCAAAGTCAATGGTGCCCAGTTATTAATAGCAACGGCTCCACCTAAAATTGCAATTAATACATAAAGTAAGTTCCCCATATTACCCATAATTGGGAAAAGGATAGTTGCGTAAGTGTTAGCTTTTCCAGAAGCGATTCTCAATTCATCATTAT
The DNA here is from genome assembly GCF_024397795.1 of Lactobacillus intestinalis. Taxonomy (NCBI): domain Bacteria; kingdom Bacillati; phylum Bacillota; class Bacilli; order Lactobacillales; family Lactobacillaceae; genus Lactobacillus; species Lactobacillus intestinalis. The sequence continues at coordinate 1,549,313 of NZ_CP072983.1, forward strand.
ATTTTTCAAAGCCTTCCTTTACTTCTGGTTCATGTGAAAAAACCTTGATAACCTTTAAGCCGTTAAGCATTTCTTCGTTATAACCATTAATTTGGCCAAGTTTCTTTTGCTGAACCTTGAAGTAGTAACTAGACTTTTTAGTTAAGAAACGAACAATTCCAAATGATAAGGCGAAGATGATAAATGAGAAGATCGTAAGCTGCCAGCTCAAACTAAACATGGCGGCAATTACGAAAATCAAAGTCAAAGCTGAGTTAGTAAACTGTGGGATTGACTGCGAAATCATCTGCATCAAAGTATCGATATCGTTGGTGTAACGTGACATGATATCGCCGTAGTCATTTTGGTCAAAATAAGCAATTGGCAAGTTCTCCATGTGGGTAAACATATTGTTACGTACCCGGAATTGAACCTTTTGGGCCAAAATTGCCATTAACATTGTGAATAGATAGTTAGAGATAAATCCAATGGCATAAATACCTAACATTACCCAAATTGCATATGCAAGCGGACCGTAGTTAGGACTCTGACCATGTTGTACCTGCTTAACTAAAGGCGCAATGTAGTTATTAATTAAACGCTCAATAAATAAAGTACCTATAACGTTGGCTCCAGCCGACAAGATAATGGTAATTATTGAGGCAATGAACATCCATGGGCTAGTAGTTAAGATTAATTTTAATAATCTAGCTAAAGTACTAGAATGATGAACTTTTTCATTATTTACTGTTTGATCCAAAATTAATCACCCTACTTTCCATTTTCTTCTTGGAACTTAGCAATTGAACTATAGAGAGCGTTACGTTTCATAAGTTCATCGTTTGTTCCGATATCTTCAATTTTTCCATGATTCATTACAATAATGCGATCTGCATCCTTAATGGAAACGATACGCTGAGAAATAATTATCTTAGTGGTTTCTGGCATATCTTTAGCCAAAGAATGACGAATTTCTCGCTCAGTACTGGTATCAACAGCTGAAGTTGAATCATCCAAAATCAAAATCTTTGGATTCTTCAAAAGCGCACGAGCAATTGTCAACCGTTGCTTTTGACCACCTGAAACGTTATTACCACCTTGTTCAATCATCGTATCGTAGCCATCTGGCATTTCACGAATAAAACCATCTGCATGGGCAATCTTAGCTGCTGCAACGATTTGTTCATCAGTTGCATTTTCATTACCCCACTTCAAGTTGTCTTTAATGGTACCGGAGAATAAGATGTTCTTTTGCAATACCATCGCTACGTTATCACGTAAACTCTTTAAATCATATGACTTAACATTGTGTCCAGCCACCCGGACTGCACCCGCCGTTACATCGTACAAACGTGGAATCATGGAAACGAGAGTAGATTTAGAAGACCCAGTTTCTCCAATGATACCAATTGTTTCTCCGGGTTTAATATGTAAATCGATATCATCTAAGGCTAAATGCTTATCGGATGGATCATATTTAAAGCTAACATGATCAAACACCACTTCTCCATTAGTAATGGTCTTAAGCGGTTTTCTTGGATTTTCAATGGCTGGTTTTTCAGTAATTACGTCAGCAATACGACGACCACTCGCGCCAGAAATAATCAATTGAGTCGCAATCATAGCCAAAATGTTCAAACTGAACAAAACAGAGTTGGAATAAGAGAACATTGAAATTAATTGCCCAGTTTGCAAAGTTCCACCAACAATTTCTTTAGCACCAAACCAGCAAATTGCTAAAGTTGCAATATTAAGTACGGCCATTACAACTAGTGCGTTTAATGAAATAATCTTTTGTGCAGTAGAGAATAGCTTATAAATGAAACCTGAGGACTTTTCAAATTTCTTAATTTGTGGTTGTTCTTGGACATAAGTCTTAACTTCGCGAATCCCACGTACATTTTCACGCACTACTTGGTTCATACGGTCATATCCCTTAAAGCTCTTTGGGAAATACGGATAAGCTGATTTAATAATCAAAGCCAAAATGATGACAAAAATCGGTGCAATTACCAAGAAAATTAATGATAATCTTGGGCTGATAATTATTGACATAATTACTGACACAATTAACATCATTGGTGCTCTAACCGCAATTCGGATCAAAATCTGATAAGCGGTTTGAACATTAGTTACGTCAGTAGTTAAACGAGTTACCAAACTTGAACTTGAAAACTTATCAATATTTTCAAAAGAATAATCTTGCATATGATAAAACATATCTTTACGCAAGTTAGCCGCAAAACCAGCTGCTGCGTGAGCTGAAACATAGCTGGCGCTCGCACCCAGAATTAACGAAACAATTGTAATTATGAACAAGATTAAGCCCCATTTATTAATGTAAGCCATATCTCCTTTCATAATCCCTTTATCAATTAAAATACCAACCAAATACGGAATCAGCATTTCAATTATTACTTCGCCAATAACAAAAAGTGGTGACAGAAGTGATAATTTTTTATACTGCCGTATTGATTTACTTAGTGTTTTTATCAATTAAAAGCCCCCTTCTTTATGCACACAAATATTAAAAAGGATAAATAGGCAAATAACACCTACTTATCCCTTTACATCACTATTTAGATTATACCAATTCCATTAATTAAGCAACTTTATTTCTGTCTTGGTGCAGGAGCAAAAGTTGAGCCTGTAATATCATAATGGCGTCTAAAGAGCCAGCGTATACCATAAGCAATGGCCGCAATAATGATATCTACGACTCCTGGTAGAGTTGGGTTAATTACTCGAATACCCGGAAGAGTAATTATCCATAACCAAATAAACAAAGCAATCAACAATCCTAGCATCCCTAAAATTGCTTTCCCCCAGGATACTCGGGTCTTGCCTTGGCCTTTACCAGGAACAACCCAATCATTGTACTTAGCCATATAGATCCCCATTAATACCCCAACACTAACTAAAGTTAGGATTCCAGTTTGAGGGTTGTCTTTTTGACCACTGCTTTGAAACATTTCAAGTACACCAAATGCCCCAACAAAGAATACTAAGTAAAGAAGGGCACTATCAATTGCTCTTTGCCAAAATGGGTGAACTACAGGCTTTTTGTTCTTAGGACTAAGCATATCCATGGCTTTAATCTTAGGGGATGCCATGTAAAGTCCATTAGCTGGTTGACCATGACGTTGAGCAACGATGATTTCGGGCAAAAGTTCATTTACCTTACTTTCTGCTTCTTCCAAGGTCATTTTACCCTGAGCTTGAAGTTCTTTTTGAAGACGAAAAACATAGTCAGAATTCTTATTACTGAGAAGTTTTCTTAATTCAGCAGGTGACTTAGTTTTTAATTCGTCATCCTTATTTTGACTCTCAGTTTGATTTTTAAGTTTTTCTTGTTTAGATTGATTAATTTTTGCAGTATTATTCTTCTCTTCTGCCATTTTTCCCCCTAGACATTAAATCTAAATTCAATAATGTCACCGTCTTCAACAACATAATCTTTACCTTCAAGACGAAGTCGACCAGCTTCCTTAACCTTTTGCATAGTTTCAAGTTTGTTCAAATCGTCAAATGATACAACTTCGGCACGAATAAATCCACGTTCAAAGTCGGAGTGAATAACTCCAGCAACTTGTGGTGCCTTCATCCCTTCGTGGAAAGTCCAAGCACGAGTTTCTGGACCACCAGCAGTAAAGAATGTACGAAGACCCAAAATATGGTAGGCAGCCTTAATCAAACGATCAAGTCCAGATTCTTCCACGCCTTCCATTTCAAGAAATTCTTTTCTTTCATCTTCATCCATAGCAGCAATTTCTTCTTCAGTGGCTGCACTAATTCCTAAAGCTTCTGCATTTTCACTTTCCGCATGCTTCTTAACGATTTGGTAGTACTTATCGCTTTCTGGATCTGCCATTGAACTTTCTGCAATGTTAGCTACATAAATAACTGGCTTAGAAGTTAAAAGGAAAAGACCCTTAACAATCTTTTGCTCATCCTTGTTAAAGTCAAGTGAACGAGCAGCATTTCCTTCTTCTAAAACTGGCTTAAGCTTTTCAAGTACAGCCATTTCAGCCTTAGCTTCCTTATCACCTTGTTGAGCAACTTTCTTAACTTTATTGATACGACGGTTAACTGCATCAAGGTCTGCAATTGCAAGTTCCAAATTAATAGTATTGATATCTTCTTCTGGATCAACCTTACCAGTAACTGAAGTAATGTTGTCATCATCAAAAGCACGTACTACGTGAACAATCGCATCGGTTTGACGAATATTTTCAAGGAACTTGTTACCAAGACCTTCACCCTTGGAAGCACCCTTAACAAGTCCAGCAATATCCGTAAATTCAAAAGTAGTATGAACAATCTTCTTAGCAGGAATTAATTCTTGAATTCGAGCAAGACGCTTATCTGGTACTTCCACCATTCCTACGTTTGGTTCAATGGTTGCGAATGGGTAATTAGCCATTTCCGCACCAGCCTTTGTAATCGCGTTAAATAAAGTTGACTTACCAACATTTGGTAAACCTACAATCCCAGCAGTTAGTGACATTTTTATCCTCTTTTTCTTTTATATATTTGTTACCTTTTTATTTTAGTAAATTTGGGCGTGCAATGCGATCCTTTGGCAAATAATATTCCTTTTTTGCATTGACTGGATCATTAGCCTTCGTTAAAACCTTCTTGAGCTTTTTAGTAAATTCAGCTCTTGGCATCATAATTGTACGACCACATCCCATACATCTTAAACGAATATCAGCACCCATGCGCACAATCTCCCAATCATTGGTCTGACAAGCATGAGGCTTCTTCATTTGTACAGTATCGCCCAAATCATATGAATCATTTTTAATCATCGAGATCAACCCCTAAAATGTTAAGGATTCGGTTCAATTCTTCAGTTGAAGCAAAATCAATTGAAAGGTGTCCCTTACCCTTTTTATTTTCAGAAATATTGACAGTTGAACCAAATTTATTAGCCAATTGACTTTCGCTAGCTCTAATAAAAGCAGATTTTTTAGCTGGCTTTTTTTGTGCCTTTTTAGCATTTAACTTAGCCACTAAGGCCTCCACTTTTCTAACTGGCATTTCTTCGCGTACAACGCGTTTTGCCACATCATCGATACGGCTCTTATCTTTTAAACCAAGTAAAGTTCTAGCTTGTCCCATGGAAAGATCTCCGTGTTGAAGCAAACGTTTAGTCTTACTTGGAAGCGTCAATAAACGTAAGTAATTAGCAATATAAGGACGAGACTTGCCCATTCTCTTAGAAACTTCTTCTTGAGTTAAGCCAAGATTCTTTTGAAGCATATCATAAGCTTGAGCTTCTTCTAATGGAGTTAAGTCTTCTCTTTGTAAGTTTTCTAAGACAGCAACTTCCATCATTTCGCTTTCATCAAACTTGCGAATGATAGCAGGGATAGTTTCCTTTTTAGCAAGCTTAGATGCTCTAAAGCGTCGCTCACCAGCAATAATTTCATAGCCATTGACAGATTTGCGGACGATAATGGGTTGAAAGACACCATTTTCTTTGATGGAATCTGACAATTCTTTTAAGCTCTTATCATCAAAAGTCTTTCTGGGTTGATATGGATTGGGGCGAATTTCACTTAAATTGAGTTCTTGAATTTCCTCAGCTTGTTCAACTTGGGGTTCATCTTCAAACAAAGCTTCAATTCCGCGACCTAAGCCACCCTTTTTTCTTGGTTCGTTATTTCTTGAGTCTCTTACCATGAGCTTTTAAAACCTCTTTTGCTAAATCATCATAAACCTTGGCACCACGTGAACGAGGAGCATATTCAGTAATTGGCTGTCCATAACTTGGAGCTTCGGCCAATTTAGTAATTCTAGGAATAATTGTCTTATAGACCTTTTTATTAAAGTAAGATTGAACTTCTTTAACCACCTCAGCTCCCAGATTAGTTCGAGCGTCAAGCATTGTGAGCAATACTCCTTCAACTCCTAAATCCTTATTGAAGTGCTTTTGCACCAATCTAATCGTATTTAAAAGTTGACTCAATCCTTCCATGGCATAATATTCACTTTGAACAGGAATCAAAATTGAATCAGATGCAGTAAAAGCATTAATTGAAAGCTGTCCCAAAGACGGCGGACAATCCACAAAAATAAAATCATAGTCATCGTTCACTGTATCTAGCGCTGATTTTAGTCTAGTTTCACGTGCCATCATGCTAATCAATTCAGTTTCAGCTCCAGACAAGTTAATCGTTGCTGGAACAATATCCAACTTTTTAGTTGAAGTATGGTGAATAGTTTCTTTTAGAGGGACTTCATCAATTAAAACATTGTAAATGTCCTGGTCAATCTCTGATTTTTCGATTCCTAAACCAGAAGTAGCGTTTCCTTGAGGGTCAATATCAACAATTAAAACGCGGTAACCACGGTCGGCAATTGAAGCTGCTAAATTAATGGTAGTGGTAGTTTTACCAACACCACCTTTTTGGTTAGCAACTGAAATTACATTTACCATCTATGCTTCCCCTCCTATTTTCTTTTCATTTCAATTGTAATGCGGTAATCATCTGGATTATTATTTTCCTTTACCTTAACTTCAATTCCAGATTCTTCAGCAAGTTTAACAGCGCGTTTAATAGTGTTAATTTGAACTTTTAAGTCCTTAGGCATTTTATTAACTACACGCTTCTTTGACTCTGATTTTCCTTGCTTTTTAGCTTTCTTAGTCTTTGGGTTAAAGTATCCGTCTACATCTTTAACAATAGCTTCAGTTTCTTTAACATTTAATCCCTTAGCCAAAACTTCATTAAGAACTTTTTCTTGCGTCTTTTCATCAAGACCAACCAAGGCACGACCATGACGAGCTGAAATATTGCCATCGATTAAAGATGCTTGAACCTTTGGAGTAAGTTTAAGCAAACGCAACTTATTAGCAACGTAAGATTGAGACTTACCCATTTCCTTAGCTAAAGCAGTTTGAGTTAAATCATTGAGTTTCATCAAATTCTTGTATGCTTGAGCTTCATCAATTGGGTTCAAGTTTTCTCTTTGTAAGTTTTCAATTACAGCAAGAGAAGCAGCTTGATCGTCATCCATTTCTTTAACAATAGCTGGAATAGTTTCCCAACCTAAACTTTGAGCAGCACGGTAACGACGTTCACCAGCAATAATTTCATAACCATTATCAGATTCTCTAACCACAATTGGTTGAAGCAAACCTTCTTTATCCAAGGTTTGAGCTAACTCACTGATTGATTCCTCGGAGAATTGATGTCTTGGTTGATATTGATTTGGTTCAATTTTATCTAAAGCTAAATCCTGAATTTGTTTATTTTTTGGGACTTCATCACGATGTCCAAAAGAAAAGAATGCCATAATAATCTCCTCCAATACTATTTTTACTTAATTGGTTTCTTTCTTGGTGTACCAGCTTGACGTGGATATTTTTTAGGGGTATTTTTAATTTTTTGAATCAAAACTAAGGTCCGTTCTTCGTCGCTATTTGGCAAAGTAAGCTCCTTATCTTTGATCAATTTCCCACCAAGTACACTTAGAGCTTTTTGACCTGTTTTGAGTTCATCTTCAGCCTTCGGACCCTTCAAAGCAATAAAATATCCGTCTTTTTTAACAAGAGGTAAGCAATATTCACTTAAAACTGTCATATTGGCCACAGCACGAGCTGTTACTAGATCAAACTTTTCACGATACTTACTGTTTTGACCTACATCTTCAGCACGACCATGGACTAATTCCACATCACTTAGGCCTAGCTTTTCAACTAATCCTTTCAAAAAAGTCAATCTCTTAGCTAAGGAATCTACAATAGTGATCTTCAAACTTGGCATAATAATCTTAATAGGAATTGATGGAAAGCCTGCGCCGGCTCCCACATCACAAAGAGTCATGTTCTCTTTAAATACATCCCCAAATTCAAATAAAGACGTAATGCTGTCGTAAAAGTGCTTTAAATAAACATCTTTTTCTTCAGTAATGCGCGTAAGGTTAACATGCTTATTAGTTTCAATTAAATCCTCAAAATATAATTGAAACTGCTTTTTTTGTTTTTCAGTTAAATCAATGTTATGTTTTGACAATTCTTCAATAAATTTATCAGGATTCATTTTTCACCCGTGAAACCGTGTTTCACACTTTCTAAATTTAACACTTTTTCAGCCCTCAATGAAGGCTAGTTCATTAAGTACAATTATGAATTATTTTTTATAAATCGTCAAAGTTTCACAACCAAAAATAAGGTATAATTTTGTGAAAAGGAAGGTTGAAAATATGATAGTTACTCTTATTGTTTTGTTGTATTTAGCCTACAGAGCATATATGGGCTATAAAACTGGCTTTACGCGCTATATTATTAATTTGATTTTTAGTGCGCTGGTATTTATGATTGCGATTTTTACCCAAAATCCATTGGGCAACTGGCTATATTCTGAAATCACAGGTCATCAAATCCAAACCAATTTAACTGTGGAAACTAATTTGATGATTTTCAGATTTATTGCCTTCTTTATTGTTTTATTTGTCGGTAGAGAAATAGTTAAAATCTTCAAATCATGGCTACCAAGTCAAAATCCTCACGCTACAAGTGTGGGAAGTATGTTAGACGGAGTTTTAGGAGCAATTGCATCCCTAATTGCTGGCTACTTCTTAGTATATGTAGTGTTATCAATGTTTAATGCAATCCAGAATCCATGGTTTTTGCAACAAACTGTGGATTCTCCTATATTGCGCTTTATCATTTACAACACTCCAGGTTTATCTAATGGTATCTTTAACAGCGTATTCAGTATCGGAAAGACCGTCGGATAAAAGACTTCCTAATGTTGGATAAAGCTTTCGTTAAAGAAACAGCTCTTAATAATTGTATCTTCCATACTGATCAAGTCTGTCAATATCGGAATCCAAAATACCAATGTGTTTTATGACCAAGAGTACAAGAAGAATAAATTAAGAGGCTTAACTCCGAAAGAATATCGGAATCAAGCCTCTTTTAAATTGGTTACTTTTTAGATCTCAGTTCATACTGAAAGTCGTCATATTCTGTATTATTCAACTATTTTAGTCTTACTAATTAAGCAACTAAATAGACAATTCACTAGAAGAAAGCAAGCTTGCACAACGATTTGATAACATGGTTAAGTGTATAATCCACTAGTTCTTTTTTAGCCTGCTCCACCTTTTCACATTGCATAAAATTACGGAATCAGATTCGAAATATTTAAAACTTTGAACTATAACTTGTACAATAAAAATTGAAATAGGATAAAGTTTTAAAGAAAGAAGAATCGTTATGAAATTTATTTCGTGGAATGTTAATGGCTTTCGCGCTGCTTTAAGACATGACTTTATCGGTACTTTTGATAAACTTGACGCGGATATTTTTGGTATTCAAAATATTCGCCTAAGTCAAGATGAAGTTCATCTCCAGTTCCCAGGCTATTATGAGTATTGGAACTATTCAGATGAAAAAGGTTATGATGGTGTAGCTATTTTCACCAAAAAGAAGCCTTTAGCTGTTACTCTTGGAATTGGTATCCCTCCTTATGATAGACAAGGACGCACAATTACTCTTGAGTACTCTAATTTCTACTATATCAATACTTATGTGCCATTTTCAGGTGAAGACTTATCCCGTTTAGGCTTTAGAATGGGCTGGGATGATGCTTTTAGAGCATATGTTGCTGACTTAATGAAGAATAAACCAGTAATTATTGGTGGTGACATGAGCGTGGCTAATGAGCCAATTGATTTGGCGGAACCTGACGAAAATCGTCATCACGCAGGTTTTACTGAACAAGAACGCAGTGATTTCAAGAAATTACTTAAGCTTGGTTTAGTCGATACCTTTAGATACATGCATCCCGAAAAGGCTGGCAAGTATACTTATTGGAGCTATCGTTACAATGCACGTTCTAAGAATAAAGGTTGGAGATTAGATTATTTCTTAGTTTCTGATTCACTTAAATCAAGCATTAAAAAGGCCAAAATCTTAAGTACAATTCCTGGCTCAGACCACTGTCCAATTAGTCTTAAATTGAACATGAACTAGTTTTATGAAACTAACAATAAAGAGCAGTCCAGCGGCTGCTCTTTTATTTATTACCAAAATTATCATATTCAACATGCTCATCATTGTAAACAAAGATTGCTCCAATTCGATCTGGATTATCATGCCAGCCCTTAATTGGATGTCCCGCAAAAAACAATCTCTTACACTCAATTTCAGCTTCTACAGAATCTTTAGTAAAAGTTGTTACTCCAGCTAAATTAGTTTTAACTGGATAGCCAGTTCGTGGATCAATTAAGTGATGATATTTTTTGCCATTTACAACTAAATAGCGTTCATAAGTCCCACTCGTTACCGCAGAACACTTAGGCACCATCACAGATGTAATGTTGTCGCCCCGTGGTTCTTTAGGATCTTGAACTCCGATTGTCCATTGACCATTGGGTCTTTTTGGTGAATCACCTACTAAAAGAATGTTTCCACCTAAATTGATTATTCCCGCATTTACACCATATGCATGCCAAAAATCGCGAATTCGATCAGCGATCCAGCCTTTGGCAATACCACCTAAATCAAGTTCCATGCCTTTTTGTGTCAAAAATACGCTCTGATTATCATCATTTAGTTCCACATTATAAGGATCTGTCAGACGCATCTTTTCTTTAATTTGACCATCACTTGGTACATGTGCACCTTTAAAGCCAATATGCCACAACTTTACTACTGGCCCAATTAAAGCATTAAAGCCAAAATTTTCGCGGCTCTTTTCCACTGCCAGTTTAATCAAATCATAAGTTCCACTTGAAACTTGAACTGGATGGTCTCCAGCGGCATGATTCACATCCATTACTTCCGATTGATCACGATTTACGGTTAATAAATCTTCATAGTGATCAATCAAATCAAAAGTTTTTTGAACAATTCTATCATCAGTTGTCCCAAAAACTTGTAAAGTAATTGAAGTACCTAAAGCATGATGGTGGCCAACTGCCTGTTCTAACGCTAAATCTTTAATAAATTTATCTTCCATTTTTATTTCTCTAAATATAATTCACGTAATGCTTCTTGCAGATCTAGGGTTACTCCCAATTCATTCTTGAGATAATTATCAAATCCACCAAATTCTTTTTCAATAGTGATCAATGATGTATCTAAAAAAGCATCGCTTACTGATCCTAATATCCTCATGTTAGCACGAAAATATAAATTCTCGCCATTTTCTTTCATTATGCGATCGCGCTTAGCCCGATAATCGTTAAGCATATAGTTAGAATAAAGATAATCTTGCCGAATGGTTTCCATATCTACACCTAAAATATAAAGCAAAACAACCGTCACTAGTCCTGTACGGTCTTTACCTTCTGAGCAATGATAGAGGACTGCTCCTTCTTCCGTGTTAGCAAGAACTTCTAAAATTTTGTGGAGAGTTATTTGCGCATGTTTTTTAGCAATGTGATTATGGTACCGTTCGCACATCATTCTAAATCCAGCGTATTCATCAACGCGATATTTTTCAAAAATTTCTTCGAGGTTTTTCTTACCGCCGGCAGTATTATCACTTTCTGAAAGGGCTAAATTATAATGTTTAACCCCATCAATTTCTTTATCGGGATGTTTTTTACATTCAAGTTTAGAACGTAAATCAATAATCTTAACTAAACCGTAGTCCTTTAAAAATTCCTCATCTTTTTCAGTTATCTGACTAATATTTCCAGTTCGCAACAAGCGATGAGACTTAATTTTTCGATTATCTAGTCCCCTATATCCACCTAGATCACGGGGATTGCGCACGCTTTTAAGGGGCAATATGTTTGGCTTTAGCATTCTGCGCACATCCTTTCTTAGCAATTTAAAAAGTCTGGGACTTTTTGTCTCAGACTTCATTTTACAACTTACACAAAATTCATGGCAAAAGTTTTATTTTTGAGTTTGCTTAACAAACTTAAAGAAGTTGTCCATTGCAGCATCAAGTTGCTTAATTGCATCTTCGTTAATTAAGTCGCCACTTTCCTTATCGAAACTATTTGCTGCACTACCAATTAAAACTTCATTACCTGGCAAAACGTTAGCACTCATATCAGGTGAAAGCAAAATTTCACGAGCATCTTCTTGAGCACGACTTGTACCTTGAATACCGTAAGAAGTACCAACCACAGTAACTGGCTTCATCTTCATTACATTAGGGCCAGCATGTGAACCAAGCCATTCAAGACTACTCTTTAAAGCTGCAGGAATTGCATGATCATATTCTGGAGTAGTTAAAATAATCCCGTCAGCATCTTTGATATCTTGAATCCACTGTTTAGTAACTTCATCAGGTTCTTCAGTTCTGCAAAACGGCTTGATCTTATCGATTTCTTTTACTTCAATATCAGCTTTATCACCATAACGCTTTGCGATATATTTTGCTAAAAAGCGGTTATATGAAAAAGGTGCATTCGTTCCAACAATTGCTAATAATTTCATGATTTACCTTCCTTACTTAGTAACTTGCTTGTACCAATCATCTACTTCGTCAAAGAAGTGATCTAAGAACTTAACAGTGCCTTCGTTAACTAAGTCACCATTTTCATCAAATTGCTTTGGTGCGTTACCCATCATGAATTCATCGCCGTTAAAGACAACTGCGCTAAAACCAGGAGATGCTAAGATACTCTTCAAACGAGTTTGGGAACGACTACCCCCTTGAGGCATTGGAGAAGTTGAAACAATAACAACTGGCTTGTTATGGAATGGGTGAACTGAACTTGATAACCATTCCAAAGCGCTCTTTAAAGCACTAGTTACTGAGTGTTGTTGTTCAGGAGATGCAATTAAAACAAGATCGCTATCTTCAATTTGTTTACCTAAAGCCAAAACATCGGCTGGAGCATCTACACCTTCTTTATACATTGGTAAGCCTTTAACAGTTGCTAATTCAAAATCATATTTATTGCCAAAGTGCTTAACAATATATTTAAGTAGAGCCTCATTAAATGAACCATCGGCATTTGAGCCTGATAATGCAAGGATTTTCATAAAAAACCACCTTTCGAAAACTAATTCCTTATAATTAATTATAGCCTAAGTATATAACTTTGCGTATTTTCTTCAGTTTAATAACAAATTTTTATAGCAAAAAAAGACGCCCCAAGTAATAGGAGCGTCTTCTAATGACCGAAAGCACAGTGAATCAATGAACCTAAGCCAATTGATCCTTAAGAGATGCATCTTCGTCTGCAGCAAACATTGGGTTTTCTTGAGTTTCGCTGAGACGATTGTTAAGCATAGCATCGTGAATTTGTGCATTAAGTACGTTAATAATTTGAGTTTGATTGAAAGTTGCAATCTTATTTACAACTAATGCAGCCATACCAGTAGTTGAAATCCAGTTAGCAATTACAATATCATGAACTCTGTCTTCATCATATTGAGTATCTGGGTATTGTTCCTTAAACGTTTCAGTTCCAAGGTCCATTAAAGTATCTGAGATAACTTTGCTACCAAATTTGCCATCTACAAACATAGCACGGAATAAGTTAACGTGCTTTTGTGCAAATTCAATGTATGATAGATCTAAATCGATCAATGCATCCCCTGTGTAACTTTGTTGCAATGTCTTAGTTCTCAAATCATTTGAGATTCTTTTAAGAACTTGTTCACGCAAATCATTCATATTGTTGAATTCAAGGTACAAAGGTTGAGTTGAAAAGTGACCTGTTTTTGCAATACTACGAGCAGTCAAACCTTCGATACCATCTTTTACTGCCATTTTGTAGGCGACATCTAAAATCTTATCTCTACTTATTTCTTTCTTTCTTGCCATTTTAATACACCTCAATCATAAATTTAACTGTGCTTTCTAGTTACAGTCGTTATTTTTCTCTTCACTGACTATAATAGTACGATTAAATAACAAATTCAAGGGTTAAATGACTATTGTTTTTTAATTTATAATCTTTTAAACAAAGAAGTATCACGAGCTCCAGTAAATTGGTCATAATTTGAGTTAACCATTTCAATAACTTCTTGTTTGTCTAGACCTTGTGAAGCGCAATATGAAAAAAATGCAGCTGAAAGAATATAGCCACGTTCACGATCATCGGTTAAGTTATTTGAAAATTTCATATTAATTGCATGATTTTCATAATCGGTGTCTAATTGAATTGATTTATTTTCTGGTTGATTATCCATATTAATCCTCGTCTTTTTACAAAATCCAGTAACATTAAGTTACAATAATTATAATCCTTACATTAGAAAGTGTGAAATCATGTCTACAAAAATCGGTCGTTCATCATGTACTTCAATTTTAATTGGGAAAAAGGCCTCCCTTAATGGCAGCGTGATCATTGGAAGAAACGAAGACGCCAAGACTGCGTGGCCAAAGCATCTTGCTTTTAATAAGCATGAAACTATTGAAAATAACCATTTTAAATCTAAAGACAACAAGTTTGAAATTGATTTACCAAATGAAAAATTTGCTTACTCTTCTACTCCAGAATGGACAGATAAGTACGGTATCTTTGAAGAAGATGGAATTAATGAATACCATGTAGCAATGAGCGCTACTGAAAGTGCCTACGCTAATAATCGTGTAATGGCAATTGATCCTTTTGACACCGAAAAAGGGATTTTAGAAGAGGCGATGATTACCGTAATTTTACCTTATATCAAGTCTGCGCGAGAAGGCGTAAAGCGTTTAGGTGATATCGTTGAAAAGCATGGGGCCGCTGAAGCAAATGGAATTTTGTTCAGCGATAATAAAGAAGCGTGGTATATGGAAATTGGTTCAGGTCATCAATGGGTAGCACAAAGAATTCCAGATGATTCTTATGCTGTCGTAGCCAATCAACTTTCTATTCAATCCGTTGTTTTTAACGGTAATGACTTCATGTATTCTAAGAATTTACAGAACTTCGTGTATGATAACAAGCTCTGGCCTGAAGATGCTGTTTTCAATTGGCGCAAAATTTTTGGTACTCATGATGATAGTGATCTTCACTACAACACCCCAAGGGTTTGGATTGGTCAAAAACTCCTCACCCCATCAGTTGAACAAAATCCTGAAAGCTTTGAATTACCATTTATCCAAAAACCAGATCATCCTATTTCTATTCAAGATGCACAGGCTGTTTTAAGCAATCACTATCAAAATACTCCATACGATTTAACTAATCCAAAGAATAAAAATAATGCTACTTTCCGGCCAATTTCAGTGGCAACCACCCAAGAATCTCACCTACTTGAATTAAAAGATGAAGATATGACCCACTGGCTAGCAATGGGTGTTAGTGCACAAAGTGTTTATGTGCCATTTTACCCACAAGGTACTAAGGTGCCTCGCATGTATAAATATGGCAAGGAAACTTACTCAACTAATTCTGCTTACTGGGTATTTAAGCTTGCTGGCAATTTAGTTGACCGCAGCTGGAGCAAATATGGAACTGAGCTTGTAAATGCCCAAAAGGCAGCTAGTCAAAAAACCATACGTATTCGCTACGAAGCGGACCAAAAGCTTGCTCAAGAAACTGATCCTGATAATAAACTTGAAATTGTTAATAAAGCCAACAATGACATGGCTAAAGCAGCCATTGATATCTACCAAAAATTATCAGCTCAATTAATTACAGCTCAAACTGCTGATTCCCCATTGAGATTCAAGATGGATCCAAACTTATAATCGATGATACAAAAATGCGTTGAGAATACCCTCAGCGCATTTTACTTTCTTGAAAATTATTTCTTTTGACTCATCTTTCCATCCATCATTTCATAAATATGATCGGCATATTTTTCCAAACGAGGATCATGAGTAACTAAAATAATTGCTTTATTTCGTTCTTTGGCTAGCTTTTTAAACAATTTTCCTACTTCTTCTACATTCTGACTATCCAATGACGCGGTTGGTTCATCAGCCAGTAAAATTTCGGGATTAGCATATAATGCCCGAGCAATCGCAACCCTTTGTTGCTGGCCACCAGATAATTCATTGGGATATTTCTTGACCAATTTTTCAATTCCAAGGTCTTTAAAGAGTTTAGCTAAATCTTCCTTCGACAAATTGTTTTGCTTTTTAACTTTATCAACTAGAACAAATTGTTCATTCACTGTCAAAAATGGTACTAAGTTGTAAGCTTGTAAAACAAAACCAATCTCATTTAAACGTAAATTCCCTCTTTGCTTTTCTGAATAATGACTAATATCTTGCCCATTAATCAAAACTTCACCTGAAGTTGGTCTTTGCAGTGACCCTGCAATTGTCAAAAAAGTACTCTTTCCGGCACCAGAAGGCCCCATAATTAATACTACTTCACCTTTGTTAGCTTTAAAATTAACGTCCTTTAAGGCTTCAACTTTGGCTAAGCCTTTTCCATAAAACTTATCAATATTTTTTAATTCAATTACTGCCATTTTTATTCTCCAATCGCCTTTGCAGGATCAACTTTCAAAATAGATCTAATAGGAATTAAGCTACCAATGATTCCCATCAAAAGCATCCCTAAACTACCTACAATCATAATTGCTGGCGTAAAGTCCATTGGTACAGATTTTGGCAACGCAACAGCGGTAATTCCCATTGCAATTAAAGCAATAATAACGCCGACTACAACCAAGATAATTGATTGGCTAATCGTGGCCCCAACTAAGGTTTTAGATGGAATCCCCTGTGCACGCATTACGGCAAAGTTGTGCATCTTTTGCATTGTTAAAATATACAAGAATACAGCAATGATGATTAAGGAAATTACAAACAAAAATCCAATCATCAATTCAAAGGTTGCATTTTGAGCTGTGTAGCCTGGAAGTTTATTAATAAAAGTCTTAATTGGATAAGTTTTAGCATTCTTGTAATGGTAATTAAACTTACTACTCTTAGAAATAATTGCCGAAGCTTTAACATTGACCATTCCCTCACGCAAACTCTTCCAAGTAGCCATCCGACCATAAATAATTGGAGCAATATTAATCTTGGCATTTTTGACAAAGCCAACAATTTTATACTTCTTCTTAGAATCGTTTAAAGTAATCTTGTCACCTAATTTATAACCTTTTATCTTAAAAGCTTGATCAACAGTTACTTCAGTAGCTTTTTTAGCCTTTCGACCAGCAATTAATTCTTGATCCTTATAAATAAATTGTGACTTGTTAACTCCTAAGAACTGAGCTGAAATTGAAGCATGCTTGTCTGCTTTAGCAACAACTGGTGTTTCACCTACAATTGCTTCATTTTTGCCCATTTTGACATTCTTCAGATCTTTTTGGGTAAGGACTGACTGCGACATATTAATATTGGCATTTTTATTCAAAACTACACTTTTAGCTTGCCATGAATTAATTGCCTGCGTATTTTCACTAGCTAATCCTAATGCTAAAGACGATAACATAAAAATTAGATAACTAATTAAAAAGATCATCAAAATAATTAGCCCATAACGCAGCTTTTCTTTTTTGATTTCTTTAAATGCAAGATACATTATTTATTAGCCCCCTTATCAATTAAATAGAGGCTCTCTTTATAACGTTTTAAGTTAGCTTCTCGATTATCTGGATCAGCAAAAACAGACACAATTACTTCATGACTTAAAACCATCGCACTCCAAATTTCAGGAGTCATGTGAAGCAATTGCTCAGAGTTCGTCTTCATACTGCCAGGAACTACAGCTTCATTTCTAAGCATATGAAGCTTCATCATTGGTTCATACTTACTGTGCTGAGTTTTACTGATAAATTTGCATACTCGATCGTAGAAAAAATCGGGATCAAACTTATCTGTGGGCTGCATATTCATATGAATTTCTTGAATTGCAATTTTAAATAAATATGTATAAGCATCCGTTAAATCATCAAAGTATTTGTAAAATGCGCCTCGCGCAATTCCAGCTTCTTTTACAATCCGAGCCACTTGTGCTTCAGTAAGAGCATGGGTACTAAATTCATGCAAAAGCGCCTCTGTGACTCTCTCCTTTTTTTCTTCTGGTAAATTTAAAAATGTCGACTTAACCATGTTATTCTCCCTTTCATTGACACTCTGTCACTTAGTACATTCATCATAGTAACATCTTGACATCGTGTCAATACTTTTGTATAAAAAAACGGCTTAATAGCCGTTATTTTTTACGCTAAAATGCGATTATAGTAAATCATCCGAGCAATATTTTCACGTACACTAAATTTAACTAAGCCACAATTAGCAATTGTATCAAATCCACTAATGTCCCCATGGGTTAAGTAATGAGCAGCCATCATTCTAATCAAAGTTCCGTGCGCTACAACTAAAACTTTGCCATCCGGGTACTTTTTGTACATTTCATCTAAAAAGTCTCCGCAGCGCTTATTTAACTCTTCATGAGTCTCACCATTTGAAGCATAGTCGACATAATTCTTGGCTACTTTTCCCCAGGGATCGATAGCATCTGGATGCCTCTTCTTCATTTCAGTCAAAAGCTCCCCATCCCATTCACCATAATCAAACTCAAGCAAACGGTCATCAGGAATAAGCTTCTTTTGTCCTTTAGTAAAAATTTCAGCAGTTTCTACTGCACGATCCAGTGGACTTACATAAACTGCATCAAACTCACTCGGATCAAAATTCTTAGCTGCTTCTTCCGCATACTCCCGTCCTTCTTTATTTAAACTAAGATTTACTGATGAACCTTGAATTCTACCAGACTTATTGAGATCGGTTTGTCCATGTCTAATAAACACAATTTCCATAGTTACTACCTCTTTACTCATTCTTAATTTACATTTTACTAATAATCGTTTCTAAAAAGTATACAATAATCTTTAGTAAAGGACGAATAAGGAGAATTTTATGGCACGTATTACAATTAAGAGAGATGGTTTAACCCTAGTGGGTGAACGCGAAGAACCCTTTGGAGAAGTTTATAATATGGCAATTTTAATGCACGGATTTACTGCAAATAAAAATACTCCATTGCTTAGAAAAATTGCTGATGACTTGCGCGATGAAAATGTAGCTAGCGTTCGGTTTGACTTTAACGGCCAAGGCGAAAGTGACGGAAAGCTTGAAGATATGACGGTTGATAACGAAATTGCCGATGGAAAAGCAATCCTTGATTATGTTCGCACTGATCCTCATGTCCGTGATATTTACTTAATTGGACATTCCCAAGGCGGTGTAGTTGCTTCAATGCTAGCAGGGCTTTATCCGGATGTGATCAAAAAAGTCGTTTTGCTAGCCCCTGCAGCACAATTAAAAGACGATGCTTTAAAGGGAAACACCCAAGGCGCAATCTACGATCCCAATCACGTTCCTGACGTAGTTCCCTTAGTCGGAAACAAAACTGGTCTAAAGATTGGTGGCTTCTATATAAGAACTGCCCAAGTATTGCCAATTTATGAAGTAGCTCAACGCTACACTGGACTAGCTTCGATCATCGTAGGATCAGATGATCAGGTAGTTGATCCAAAATACAGTAAGAAGTACGATGAGGTTTATCAAAATAGTGAGCTTCACATCATTAACGGTGCCGATCACCGATTTAGCAATCAATATAAAGATCAAGCTGCCAAACTTGCTAGCGACTTTGTGAAGCCACTTTTTTAGCGTCGCTTAAAGTTAAAAGTGGTTCTAAATACATAGTGATCTTCACTACTTACCTTAGGCTCAAATTTAAAACCAAAATCATGAAAATCCTGCAATTGCTCAGGATTTTTTATTTGCTCTTCTGCGATATAACGCACCATTTCTCCGCGTGCCATCTTAGCATGCGTTCCAATTACGCGCCATTTTCCATTATGCATTTCTTGAAAATCAATAGTAATCATGCGCCGATTTCCCGTCACATAAGGCTTGATTAAGCGTACATATTGCTTAGAAGCAAGATTAATTACCACATCATCTTCCTTAAAAACCTCCTGGGCAATCATATCATCCCAAAAATTAAGCAAACTATACATGATAAAGCCTGACATTTGAGTATTTAATTCTAAACGATAAGGACAGACTCCATCAAATGGCCGCAATACACCATAAAATCCCGATAAGATCTTTAAATGCTCTTGAATATAGTCTAATGCTGGCTGAGTAAATAAATCTGGAGCCATGTATTGATACTGAATTCCAGAAAAAGCTAAAATAGCTGGAGTTAAATTATTTTCTAAATCCATTTGCTTAAGCTGCAAGGTGCTTTCTTCCACAACTTTATCACTGGCTTTCCACAACTGCTTTAGCTGCTCTGGCGTCCGCGATTTTAAGAAGCGCTCTAACATCCGCGCTTCATCTAAAAAACTCGCCTTAGATAAAACTGGAAAACTATCACGATCAACTTTCATCTTTTTAGCTGGGGAAATAATAATCTGCATATTTTTAATCAATCCTTTTTTCGGTTACAATGAGTAAGTATTTGAGAAAGGGGAATTTATATGAATCCTGATTTTGCAATTGTCTTAAATTTCAAACTAAATACTGATAACGTAAACGCTGATGCCTTAGTTAAAAAAGCGCGTGATATCGGTGTGCGCGCAATTAGTGGTAGCGATATTTTACAAAAAGCAGCTGATAAATACACCATTAAATTAGTCAATCAAGATGGAGTAGATTTATCTGCTGATGATGTGATCGACGCTTTAGTTCAAAATCGTAAAAACGGCAAGTCAACGGTGATCAACATTCATCTTCAAGATGGTAAAATTTCACCTAAAGATGAAGAAATGCTAGAAGTTATCAACAAGTGGATGCACATGTTTGGCCATGCTTTCAATGAAAGTGAAATTTCAGAATTAACTGTGGACCAAGATGGTTTCGTTTTACAAAATCGCCATGCCGTCTACCAAAAGTACGTCTTTTTAAAGAGTCCACTTCCAGAAAAGATCACTGTTTCTGGCTTAAGCCAAGAGCCAAATCGTGTTGAATGGATTCAAAATCGTACTGATTTAAAATTTGGGTTTGAAGATAATGACTTATCAATCGCGCTAACTCAACCTGAAGATGATTTTGAATGGCAAGTGTTACGCATCCAAGCTCATCGTCCAGAAGATGACATTGCAGAAACCAAATTCTAAACCAAAGCATGCTAATTAGCATGCTTTTTTACTTGAGAACCATTATCAAAAAACTCTCTAAATCTTTTGGCCTCCATATTCAAAGTAGCTTCATCATTAACTTGGGAAAGTTTATAGCCAACAAAATATGGTGACGCATTAAAGCGAGTGATAAGCTTGGCACAAATTCCACCATCCAGGCGTGAATAAAAGAACAAATTGTAAGAATCACATCTGCCGTTATACATGACATTAAGCATGTATTTGGTGCCGCTTTGAATCCAATCTGCCCATAAATCAATGTTATTTCGCGTCAATAAATTAATATTAAGTTCTGTGTATCCTTGGATTGGATGTTGAGCCACGTTGACTTCAATGTCTTTATTTTCAAAAACAGTCACACCTTCAAAATTATTAGAATGAATATACTTGTAGCCATTTTCATGATTAAGGCCTACAATTTGCATATGGGGATGAATTAATGATCCCCCAGAATTTGGTCCAAAATTTTTGTACCAAAGAACCGTTTTATACTTTTTGGTATTCACCATTTCTTCAGCACATTCCAAGGCGAATTTGATCATCTTGCGATTATGCTCCTTAGTATAAGTGGAAATATCGCCATGGTGGGCATGAGATTCAATTAAAACCGTCTGCGTAGTATCACGTAAAGTAGGATATTTATTATGAAGCCAGATTAGATCTCCATCACGTTTATAGACATCAGTAAGATGATCAACATCACAAAATGGACAAATATTTTTTTGATGAGAGTGGAATTTACGATATGATTGTGGCTTATCTTTTGCCACTGCTAATTCAAATACAAGCGGATCATTATTAGTCATATTTTCACCTTTTCTTTGAATATCTTAATTTTATATGTTATAAAACCATGTTCGCTTTACCAAAATAAAAATAGATGGTAAACTATGCTGAAGCAAACGCATATTCGAAAGCATAACTTTAATTATAGTAGGTGTAAAAATTCATGCAATCAAGAGAAAATTTAAGAAAACGCTCCAAGCGTAATAGTCTCTATTTGATTATTGCGGCTGTCGTAATCATCGTTGGAGTTGTCGCTGGTTTTGCGATTCATAATCAACACGTACAAGCTGAAGCTAAGGCGCGCAAGTTTGCAACTACTCACTTCAACCCCAACGTATCCATTTATGGAGTTAAAGTTGGTAATTTAACTGTTAAGAAAGCAACTGACAAGATCAATCAAAAAGCCGACAATGTGGTTCATTTAAAGAATGACAAAGTCGTGACTGAACGTGATCCACAGATTACTACCATTGATCAGGCGACAGTACAAAAGTATTTTGCTAAGCAACACACTGATGTACCAAATAAGGCCAATTACAATTATACTTCCAAAGAATTTGATCAAGCCAAAAAACGTTTGAATCAAATTTATAAGTCTAGCGTTACTTACAACATCGCAGGCAAGAAGTATGATTTAAAAGCTAAAGATTTAATTGATGAAGCTAGTTATAAGGATGGAAAGTATGACTTCCAAAATGTTGATAAGTTAACTGATAAGCTAAAAGATATCGACAAGGAAGTTTCAACTCTTCACAAGAGTTATAAGTTTACCGTTCCAAGCGGCAATAAAGTCAATGGTCGCACTATTACCGTTAAAAACGAAAGCTACGGCTGGGGAGTTTATATTAAAAAAGCTCGTGCAGCTGTAGAAGATGCCTTTATGAAAGGCACTAAATCAATTGACGGTAGTGATTACATTTACGGTGAAGGTTTTAGTACTTATGCTCATGGTTATGGTAAATCTAATCACGGTATTGGTAAGCACTATGCTGTTGTTTCCATTAAGAATCAGGAATTATGGATCGTTAACAACAATAAGGTTGTTGTCCACTTAAATGATGTTGTAACTGGTACTTTAAATGGTGGTAAAGGTAACCAAACCCCAAGTGGTGTGTGGTATGTAATGTACAAGGAATCACCAAGTACTCTTCGTGGTTACAATGATGATGGTTCCAAATATGCATCCCCAGTTCAATACTGGATGCCATTTACACTTAGTGGATGTGGATTCCATGACGCCAGCTGGAGAAACGACTGGAGCAAGACTGCCTACTTAAATGGTGGTTCCCATGGCTGTGTTAACATTCGCCCTAGCGAAATTCACAGCGTTTGGAGCAACGTAACTAAGGATATGCCTGTTATTATTTACAACTAGAAATACTAAATAAGACCTCCAATAGAGGTCTTATTTTTTGGCTTTACATAAACATCTGACGTCTAAATTCAATACAAATTTCCCATATAGTAATTGGCATAAATGATATACTTTTTCTAGAGAAAGTATGTAAAAGAGGAAACATTATGATTACAATTGGAGTTCTTTGTATAATTGTTGCCGCAATTTCAGCTTTGAAAGCTAGAGAAAGCGTAGAAAACGCGTGGCAGAAGTATTTAGCCATTATCTTCTTAGTGCTTGGTATTATCTTGCTGGGTGTTGGGATTTTTCATCACTAAAAAAGGTTGCCCTCTACGGGGCAGCTTTTTAATTTTGGGGGATAATTTTATTTACGACCATAACGGATTTAGTAGGTTTCAGGAGTGTATAAATATTCTTTTCAATATGACTCAACCTCTTTCCACTCAACATGAAAATTATTACTGGAATTCCTACAGCATTAATAACCACTGGCACTAATATTCCACTTGGCACATATAAATCTAAGAAACTCGCGATATCCATTGTCGCGGGAATCATCGCAAACACTAAGAAATCCCACACACCATGAACAATCATTGCTAGCCACAGCTTTCCCGTATATAGATAGATAATTGCCAAAAGGCACCCAATAGCAAACACATCCATTACTTGATAGGAAGTAGTTATAAAATCCTTATGTTCAGAAATCATATTTGGATAATGACTCAAACTAAAAATCAATGCACTGATTAACACCATTCCTTGCGCACGAAACTTTTTATTTTTTAAAGTACCAGCTAAAACTACTAAAATGGCATACCGTTCTAATTCTTCAAAAATGCCTGCATCAAGTGTAGCAAAATATACAAGAGAAGGATTTCCCGGGAAAAACAAGGATTGATTTGGATTCAATAGACTAAAATTCCAATTCCAAATCGCTTCAGAAAAATTATCCGCAATCTGAATGAAAGCAGCAAAAAAGTCATACCAAATGCCAAAAGCGATTAATCCAATCGTAGTAAAGGTAAATACTCTCGTCCATTTTTGTCTAATGTTAATCCATAATTTTAATCCCCATCCCTTCAAGACTAAATACAGAAAAACTATAAAGGAAAGGGCACAAACTAATCCGCTATATTCAAAATTTCGTAAAAATGAGTTGGGAGAAATCAACGGATAATCATCAAATATCAAAAAGGTAAAAACTACCATCTCAATGTTAATCAACCTGCTCAACCAATATCGAAGTTTTCCATAACTCACAACGGTTACAGGAACTAGCACAAAAGCAAATCCCACAATTCTTAATATTCCAATCAAATTAGTTATTTGCGGAAAAGATTTAAAGAGCAGTTGAAAGAAAGCCAAATACGTCATTGCCAAGTCATAGGGCAGAAACAATACATTAATAATCTGACTTATATTAAAAAAGTATTTATTCTTAGCTCTTAACTGCAATAAAATCAGTGCTATCATCAAAGTACTAATGATAATCCCACTCTTCACAGGATTTAAAATTCCCGTTCGAATCTGCATCCCTAGCAAAAACATACACAAAAGACCTGAACCCGCAATTTGAATTTGCAAACATCGTTTCATTCTTATTCCCCTATTTTCTGTTTTTGCCAATATACAAAAAAACGAGCAAACACACAATAGCATGCTTGCTCATTTTATAATTTTAATTTACACCAGCCATTAGGCTGTGAATTTTCTTACTAAAGAAGAACATCACAATTCCGACAAATACACTTACAATCCCAATTGCTAAGAAGTATGGTACTTCAGTTGCACTCGAGTAGTATTTAACGATCTGTGAGTTAACAGCTTGTCCCGTAGCGTCAGCCAAGAACCACATACTCACCATTTGTGACTTGAATGCCTTTGGGGCAAGCTTAGTAGTTACTGAAAGTCCGATTGGTGAAATTAACATTTCCGCAATTTCAACAATGAACCATGAACCTACCAGCCAGAATGGACTTACACGGCCACTAGTTCCGTACAAAGTACCAGGAAGAGCCATCCAGACATAAGATAATCCTGCAAAGACCAACCCAGCTGCAAACTTACTTGGTGCACTTGGTTGATTCTTCCAGTTTTCCCAAAGCCATACAAAGAAAGGCGTCAAAATCATAATGAAGACTGGGTTTAAAGTCTGGAAGTTAGCAGCAGCAAAGTGCCAACCACCAATGTGAAGGACAGTTCTTTGTTCTGCAAAAAGTGCTAAAACAACAGAACCTGATTCTTCTATTCCCCAGAAAATAGCTGCCGCAATGAACAAAGGAATATAAGCCCAAACGCGAGAACGTTCAACCTTGCTTACCTTTGGGCTGCGAAGCATCAAAACGAAGTAGTAAACAGGAATCGCAATTGCCAAAATAGTGATCAAAGTAATGATATTGTCAATATTCAATTGACCAACCATGGCCATAATAGCAATCACAATCACTAATGCCAAGACGCCCAGGCCTACACGGCCCATAATTTTATTTAAATCTTTCTTCTTAATTGGATCAGTTGGTTCTAGACCCGTTTGAGGCAAGTACTTCTTACCACCATAGTAATATTGAAGAAGTCCAAGGAACATACCTACAGCAGCCAAAGAAAATCCTGCATGGAAATTAAAATGGTCACCAAATAAATGAAGTCCAAAACCTTCACTAGCCCATGGAACTGCCCATGGTGCAATAGCGGAACCTAAATTGATACCAAAAACAAACATACTGAACCCAGCATCTCGTCTACGGTCATCTTCTGAATAAAGACCACCAACCATATCAGAAACGTTAGGCTTCAATAAACCTGTACCGGCTACAATTAAAGCAATAGAAACATATAATGCTCCAATTCCCATTGGAAGTGCCAAAACAATATGTCCTAACATAATTAAGACACCACCAATAAACACAGTTCGTCTAGGCCCCCATACTCTATCTGAGAGCCATCCACCAGCTACACTGGATAAATATACCAATGAACCATAAATGGACATCACAGACGCTGCTGTAGTCTGGTCCATGCCAAGTCCGCCCTTAGTTACCGCATAGTACATGTAGAAGAGCAGGATTGCTCGCATACCGTAGTAACTAAATCTTTCCCACATTTCAGTGAAGAATAATGTAGAAAGTCCTCTCGGCTGACCAAAGAAAGCCGTATCCATATTTTTTTCACTCACTAAACAAAAAACCCCCCTAATTAGGTATTCTCTGAGTTTAAAGGTTAATTTTATACTAAAAGTTTGTTTTTAGTCAAGATAAGGTATTTTTATATAGAAAAAAGCATCGGAGAATTTTCCAATACTTTTTAATATTTATTCAAATTTAGTCAATTGCAACCTTGATTGTGCCATTAACAGCGTCCTTTTCTCTTGCAATCATGTCTACCTTAGATTCAATCACCTTAGTGTCCATCTTGATTTCACGAGTAAGACCTGGAGTGTTGATTTTTGGAGTGAAGAAAGCCTTAAATTCCTTAAGTCTTTCTGGGGTGTGGAAGATTGCTGCAGTGACAGTGATAAATGTCGCAAATTCCATATCACCGCCGACAGTCTTTTCAAGCCAGCTCCAATCTTCTCTAATCCAGTCCCAAGCAGCTTGTTGACCATGACTGTTAGCAAGCACACCACGGTACCAACCACGAAGGTCTTGAGGCTTAATTACATCCGCATCTTCAAAGTAGCTAACAATCTTGTGAATTTCAGCAATATCAATGGTTGAAGTTGCAGCCGCACGAATATCAGCCTTGTAAGAAGCATCGTTGGTCTTCTTGTATTCACTGATAAGCTTAGCCATCAAGTTGTGACTACCGAAGTTCTTTACTTCACTGATTAAAACGTATGGACGTACATCCGCGTTAAGAGCTTCTAAGTTATCACTATTTTCTTCATATAACTTATGGGCAGTCTTAATAGATTCTGCGTTACCAGCATAAATGCTTGCGCTCAATTCATATGGACGAATTTGAGCATCTTCATCACTTTCGCCCTTCTTAGGAATCCAACCTAAGCGTTCAACTTGCTTAATGGAAAGATCATTATAGAATTGCTTCAAGTTTTCTTCATCAGCTGAACCAGGCTTTACAAATTGACGAAGCTTAGCTGCAGTAGTGTACAAAGCGTTGATGACCAAACTTGACTTAGAATCAGCAAATTTAACCAAAAGTGGTACCAAGTCAGCATATGAAACAACATTGCCTTCTGCGAGCAAACGCAAGTCTTGCAATAATTGAAGTTTAGTAATTGAATCAAGATTGTCTGCATCAGCCAAAATGTCGTTAAGTAAAGTCTTATCGTAGTTAACGATAAAGTGTGAGTTGTTACCAACATTAATTCTAAGTGGATGACCTGCTTCTTCGCGGAGCTTCTTGTAGTCGCCTAAGTCAATTTCTTTTTCAGCCACAATAGTTGGTGCATCAAAGTTGGCATTCAATGGAATTTGCCAAGTTCTTCCCTTGTCTTCACCATCACCGATAAAGAATTGCTTTTGACTTAAAACAAGGTGACCATCATTATTAATCTTAGCAGTTACAACTGGGTAACCTGGTTGTTCAAGCCATGAGTGCATGATTTCACCAATATTTAAATCAGTTGCAGTTGAAAGAGCATTCCATAAATCATCACCAGTTGCATTACCAAACTTGTGGTGGTCAAAGTAGTACTTAAGGCCTTTTCTAAGTGCTTCATCGCCCAAGAGTGAACGAACCATCACCAGCATTCTTGAACCCTTAGCGTAAACAATAGCTGAGTCAAACAAAGCGTCAATTTCAGCTGGATCATTAACTTGAACGTGAACTGATTGAACTCCATCAGTAGCATCTCTTTGAAGAGCTGCAGGAGCTTCACTAGTTTGGAACATTTCCCAAATGTGCCAGTCTGGTTCTAAGTTATCAACTGACAAATATTCCATCATGTTGGCAAAACTTTCGTTAAGCCATAAATTGTCCCACCACTTCATAGTTACCAAGTCACCGAACCATTGGTGAGCAAGTTCGTGAGTAATAACTGTAGCAACTAATTTCTTCATTTCAAGTGAAGTGTTGTCTGGGTCTAAAAGCAAGTATGCTTCACGGTAAGTGATCAGTCCCCAGTTTTCCATGGCGCCAGCACTGAAGTCTGGAAGAGCCAATTGCCATGAGTGTGGCAATGGATATGGAGTTTCGTAGAATTTTTCATAAAAGTCAATTGCACGCGTAGCAATGTCTAAAGCAAAGTCGAGTTCCTTTGGCTTGTGAGCTTTAGTAGCAAAGACACCGACCTTAATGCCACCTTTAGTTTCAGCGATCTTAGATTGAAGTTCACCAAAGGCAAAAGCAACAAGGTAAGTTGACATACGTACAGTTTCTTCAAAGTGGTGAACGCCATTTTCTACGCTAGTTTCTGGCATGTTACCAAGAGCGATTTCATCGGGCTTTTCATCCCACTTAAGTGACAAGGTAAAGGTAGCCTTAGCTTCAGGTTCATCCACACATGGGAAAGCTTGACGAGCAAAAGTAGTTTCAAATTGAGTACCAATAATTTGTTTCTTTTCGCCGTTAAGTTCGTAATATGAAGGATAAATACCCATCATGGAATCAGTTAAAGGTGCACTATAATCAATTGCGATTGTTGTTTCACCAGTTCTGCCCAAATCGATCTTAATTGCTTCATCTTTATCATTTACTGTGAAATCCACATCCTTGCCGTCGGCACGAACTGCAGAAATCTTCATATACTTTTGATTGATGAAAATTGTGTCATCTTGCGCTTCACCAGTAATGGTTGAAGTACCACTGATTGTTTTATCTGCCCGGTTGACATCAATGAAAAGATCATAATGTTCTGGGTGGAAAGTTTCGTAAAAACGTTTTACTGCCATTAAAATACCTCCTATTATACGGAACTAATTTA
The DNA here is from genome assembly GCF_024397795.1 of Lactobacillus intestinalis. NCBI lineage: Bacteria > Bacillati > Bacillota > Bacilli > Lactobacillales > Lactobacillaceae > Lactobacillus > Lactobacillus intestinalis. The sequence goes on from NZ_CP072983.1 coordinate 1,578,299, forward strand.
TTCAATTTTATCAAAAAAGGGGAAGTGTTACATTAAAAAGGCGATTTTTGAGGGATTGTAAGAGTTGCGTGGTCGTTTTGTAACATTGCTGTCATATTTGACCTGTACTATAAAAGCATAGTCATTAAGAATTAATTAAGTTTATAGGGAATGAATAAATTACATGAAAAACGTTAAATCTACTTTAGTAAAATTATTTGCAGCTTTAGCACTTGTCTTAGCAACTGTTGTTACAGTTCAAGCTTTCAATGCTAACACTTCAACTTCTCAAACAGCTCAAGCTGCCATCAAGTTATCAAAGAAGGAAAAGGCTGCTAAGCACTGGATCGCAATGCGTGAATCTGGCGGTAGCTACACTGCTAGAAATGGTGTTTGTTACGGTAGATATCAATTAAACATTGGTTACCTTCACGGTGACTACTCAAAGAAGAATCAAGAAAGAACTGCTGATAACTATGTTTACGGTCGTTATGGTTCATGGGTAAATGCTAAAAAGTTTTGGTTAACTCATCACTGGTATTAATGCATTATTTATTCCCATTTAAAAAACAGTCTAGTCAAATTGACTAGGCTGTTTTTCTTTATTCAAAATTATCTTTTTTAATGAAGCGATATGTCGCAATAACTAAAACGATCAAACTACATGCAATCGCTACATAGGCCATTGGTCCCACTGTAATGGCACTATTTGCCGCTTGAGCATCCATCTGATTTTCAACGGCATACCCAACAATCCATCGACGCATGACTATCGGCGTCAAAATGAAACTGATTGTAGAAATAATGGCTGCTACCAAACTAGCATTGCGTGAATAGGGCTCTTTGAAAAATTGAGCCAATACACAAAAGGCTGGCGCAATCATTAATAGTAAAACCCACATCACGATCCATCTACCTGATGGCGAATTCATCATTTGCGCACTATTTGTCGCATAGCGATATGAACTCCAGAGTTGTCCTCCACTAAAAGTATTCAACAGGTTCAAAAAATAGGTCCCTTGTTGACCATAACTTCCTCCTCGATTAGAAAGAATATTAGTAATCACATTAAAACTATCTGTTGAGCCAGCAGAAGAAAAGTTTACAGAAACAACCTGCTTCATATAGGTAGCTAAAAACATCAAAATTGAACATCCAAACTGAATAGCCCTAAGCATGCTCAATTTTCGAGACGCCTTCATCTTAAATTCTAAACTCAAGACTTGATTAGGATGGTGACTGTGCCCAATCACAAAGATCCCAATTCCAACGATGGCCATTAAAATTAAAAGTCCCCACCAGAGTTTAGCCATAATCAAAAAGATCGCCACTACGATTACAGCAACTGAAATATAGGGCCGATCCGCAAAGATATTCCAAAAGTTCAGCTTTAAATGTTGCTCATTTGCTTGCGTCGCCGAACTAGTATCAATAGAAATATTGTTGGTACTTAGCCCTCTTGATTTTCGAAACTGATTGATATTTTTAGATTTTGCATTTTCATATTTAGTTTTTGATTGCATCGCACTTTGAGAGTTATGGTTATGCTTCATGCGATACTCGCGTCGTGACATATGTGCCATGTGACACACTCCCTTCTTGCTCTACTATCCTACCATGTTTTGAAATAATCTTGTGCACTTTCTCACTTTTCTTGAAAAATTTTTAGAAATTCTGTGTGCTACAATAGGATTCAAACACTGATTTCAATTTAAAGGAAATGATTTTTTGCAAAAGGATAAAACAAATTTACCAAAAGGTTGGCACAAAGCGTTCTACACACTTTGGTTAGGCTGTTTTATTACTGGAATGGGATATTCGATGACGATGCCATTTATTTCATTGTTTATCTCAGATTTAGGAAATTATAGCAAACTGCAAATCAACCTCTATTCAGGATTGGCATTTGCGATGACTTTTATTGCCCAGGCAATAGTTTCACCATATTGGGGAAATTTAGCCGATAGAAAAGGTCGCAAACTCATGTGTATGCGAGCTTCCGGTGTTATGGCGCTAACGATTACTTTGACTGGACTAGCACCAAATGCCATTTATATCGTGGTTATGCGTTTTATTCAGGGTGCTTTTTCGGGATATATCAATAACGCTACTGCATTAATGGCTGGAGAAACTCCCCATGAGCGCAGCGGATGGGTAATGAGTCAGATGATGACCGCCGGAACTGCCGGCAACTTGGTAGGACCATTACTTGGTGGTGCGCTCTCTAGTTTCTTTGGCAATTTATTCGGTGGCGCATGGGGATACCGAATTCCATTCTTTATTACTGGGGTTTTAATGTTTTTAGTCTTTTTAGGCACGACATTCTTTGTTCATGAAGACTTCACGCCAATTTCTCGCGAAAAGATGAAACCAATGAAAGAAATCATGAAAAGTTTGCCAAGTGTAAAATTGATCGTAGTTATGTTCATCACTACTATGCTTGTGCAATCTTCAACCATGTCAATCGACCCAATTGTTTCATTATATGTAAAATCGATGATGCCTCATAGTAGAGATGTCGCTTTAGTGGCTGGTATCGTAGCTGCAACACCGGGGCTGGGAACTTTGATCGCTGCTTCAAAAATTGGTCATAAAATGGATGAAATTGGACCACTTAAGGTATTGAGAATCGGTTTGATCGTTGGCTTCGTGCTCTTTATCCCGATGGCTTTGACTAATAATCCTTGGGTCTTGGCAGGATTAAGATTCTTATTGGGAATTGCCAGTGCGGGGATGCTGCCAGCTGCGCAGACTGTGCTCACTTTAAGCACACCAAGTGAAAGTTTCGGCCGAATTTTCTCATATAACCAGTCTTTCCAAGCAATTGGGGCAGTCTTGGGATCTTTGATGGGATCAACCATTTCAGGGTTATCAAGCTACTCTACCGTCTTCTGGGTAACCGGCTTTACTTTATTGCTTAACTTCCTGCTTGTCCTCATTTTTGCTTGGGGCAAAAGTTATCAAGAATAAAAAACATCCCTTAAAAAATAGGGATGTTTTTTACTACCGTTGCTTATTAAACCAAAGATTATAATTCTTAATTTGTGAACTCACCAAATCTACACTTACTAAATCCTGATACTCAAATTCACTTTCATTACCTAATTGATAATTATCAAAATTTTGAATTTTGAAATTCCTATTATTTGCTTTTTTTAATATTCCTACATTTTGATTATCAAAATAATAACCGTTAACTGAAAAAACTTGATTTATTTGCATTCCTTTAATAATTGTTGAAAAATCCAAAATTTCTACAGTAGTACTCAGAAGCTGATATAGATCAAAATATCCATTTTTCTTACTTTCATAAACAATGAAATTTTCATATTTCAAATTTTGACTATTAATTTGACGAATAAACCGCTTCTCTATTACGGTAAGTGAATCTAAAATTCCTAATCCATCAATTGCTCCTAATAATATTTTCTCGTTATTTTCTTGAATAATTTCTCCAATTATCAAATTTTCTCGGGTATCATCATAATAATCCAAATAAATATTTACCAAATTTTGATGATACAAAAAGTTATTTGTTTCTTCATTCCATTTTTTTGCCAAGTAATTTGGAAATTCCGTTACCGAGATAGATACAATATTTTTGATAGGAAGTGTAATCGCTTGCTTTTCTAGTTTCAAATATGATAATTCCTGCATTCTTAAATCAGTAGGAGTTACGTAAATTATTTTTCCCGAATAATACTCACCATTAGTTAATTCCAAGCTAACATAAATTTCTTTTTCAAGAATAATCTGAAATAATTCGTTAATCAAATCCCATCTCCAAGAGAAAAATTCAGAATTAAGATCAGTTTGAGGAAGTAAAGTTTTTAGTGCATTCGCTTTATCTAAAGCATTGTAATAATTTATGGACGCTCCTGTAGAGAGAATTTGAATACAGTCTCTTCTAAAAATATGAATTCCACTAAAGCGATCGTTTTCATCAATTGCTTTAATACACAACCAATTTTCTTTCTCGCTAACGATTTCCCCAATGTAGTACACATCTTGACCTGAAACAGTAATAATATGTAAAGTTGTCACTTCTTAAGTCACCTCACTATTGGCAATTATTATAATTTAATCAATCAAAAATCCACAACTACTAATTCAAATAGTTGTGGATTTTTCTATGCATTCAATTTTCGATAAAGATCATACATCCCTTGATCAAAAGCACACATAGTCACTTCCATGTCGTAATCGGGATGCTTCTTCAACCATTTCTTAACTGTGCTAAATGCAATCTCACTAGCTTCTTGTGCTGGATATCCATACACTCCCGTTGAAATCGCTGGAAAGACTATACTATGTAAGTTGTTTTCCTTAGCTACATTGAGCGAATTCTCGTAGCACATTGCCAGAAGCTGTTTATCTAAGTCGGTTCCCGAATAAATCGGACCAACTGTATGAATCACATGCTTAGCAGGTAAATTGTAACCTTTAGTTATTTTCGCGTGGCCCGTTTTGCATCCGTTCAAAGTCATGCACTCTTCTAGAAGTTTAGGACCAGCTGCTTTATGAATAGCGCCATCGACGCCCGCTCCTCCTAAAAGAGAATTATTGGCAGCATTGACGATTGCATCAGCGGCCATCTTGGTAATGTCACTCTGTGTTATGTTTATTTTTTGCATCTTGATTACCTCGTATTCCGTTTGTAATTCTATATTACCACTAAAATAAAATAGTATTGCTTTTATTTTTTATTGTATTAACATTATAGAAAAATTAGTTTTTAAAGGAGTGATTAAAATGTTCTATCGACATCGTAAAACACACCGCGTTCTAGAAGCAGTGTCTTCATTAGGATTGTTAATTTTTGGTTTTACAGTTTTACTTTTATGGCTCTTCAATATGCCCCTCTTTATTAAAATGGTTGTGTATGTTGCTACCCTATATTATTTGTTTCAAATCTTTAATCACTTGAACATATTTCAAAAATTCGATAATTTCACATTTCAACCATGGCAACAAATATTATTAGTATTAGTTGGCATTATTGAATTTGCCTTATTAATTTACTTTGAAAGTAGAGATATAACGGTTTTTCTTTATTTAGCTGGAGGATATACAGGAGTATATTTTACATATGGTTTAACGAATGACTTACTAATCCTATATCAGTTTATATCTAATTACATATTTAGAGTTAATGATTTTTTGTGGATAGCTTTCATAACAACTCTTTCTACCGCAGTTCTTTTGAGTACTCTAAGCATTGTAGGATGGCTCCCATTTGCAATTATCGTGATCTCTTTAGGTATCTTATACAGTATTTCAGATTTACTGGTTGAACATTTTTCTGAAAAACTTGGACGAAACGAAATGGGATATATGATTAATTTCGCCGAAAAGAATAGAAAATCTAAATAACATATTTTCACGAAAGGACTGATCTACATGTTTTCTCGACACTGGAATCCACAACACTTTCTAAAAATCATCTCGTCAATCGTTCCTCTAATTGCTGGCTTTGCCATTCTAACTTTATGGTTTTTAAACTTTCCCCTTTTTTTAAATTTGATAGTTGACTTCGCTGTTTTCTACTACATCTTTCAAGCATTTCATCAGCTAAAAGAATTTCAAAAGCTTCATAATTTAAAGCTCGCTCCGTGGATTACAGTAATAATGGTCATCATTGCCATAGCTGCAACAATTTCATTAATTTATTTTCAATTCAAGAACATCTTCATCTTTTTACTATTAGCTGGTGGCTTCAGTGGCATTTACTTTGCATTACGACTACTTAGTTCTCTGATGTCGATTGATCAACTACTAAAAGATCATCCCTTTCAAACCAAAACTCTAGTATCTCTTGCTTTAGTAATTACCATCATTACTAGTACCATTTTAATCATCCTTGCATCGATCTCTTCTCTAGCATTTGCAATTTTTGTTTCCGCAATAGTTATCGTTTATGGAATTGCTAGATTAGTCCTTAATATCCTGCTCCATCATTCTGGAAAGAACGAGCTTACTCTAAAACTTCAATACCTTGAGAAAAATAAATCTGAACATTAATCATCAAAAAACACTCTGCTTCTAACAAGCAAAGTGTTTTTTCGTATCTAATTTTTGCATTAACCCTTATCTGCACCAGCAGTAATTCCGTTAACATAGAATTTCTGCATAAAGATAAAGAGGATTGTAATTGGAATTGCGATGATCACACATCCTGCAACGAACTGGGCAAAGTATGCCGTCGCATTACCTTTAGCTGTGTGAACCATATTGTAAAGTCCATAAGCAATTGTGTAATTCTTGGCATTTCCTGAAGTAGAAAGGATAATTCCAGAGAAGATGAAGTCTGTCCATGGAGCAATAAATGCGGTCAAGGCAGTATAAACAATCATTGGCTTGGATAATGGCAATCCAATATGAATAAATACTTGCCATTCAGTTGCACCGTCAATTTCTGCAGCTTCATCGATTGCCCGAGGAATAGTATCAAAGAATCCTTTAGCGACATAGAATCCAAGACCTGCACCACCAACATAAACAAGTAAAAGTCCGAAGAGGTTTAACATGTTTAAGCCTTTTAAGATGTAGTACAAGGCAATCATTGACATGAATCCTGGGAACATCCCCAAAACTAAGGCAATTTGTAAGAACGGCTTTCTAAATTTAAAGCGTAATCTTGATAATACATAAGCAACCGAAATTGTTAAGAACGTTGAGATTACCATCGATGCAAGGGATACTAGCAAGGTATTGATAATCCAGTTAACAAAGGGATATTGCGGATTCGTAAAGATCCCAATATAGTTCTGCAGGGTAAATTTGTCAGGCCAAAATGTCGAAACAAATCCCGTATCATTATATGAGAAACTTGCCAAGACGATCCAGATAATCGGTAAAATCCAGATGATCGCTAAAATAATCAATAAGATATACCGAAAGATTAGTGAGAGCCGTCTTTGATTTTTATAAGACTTCATTTTCTAGCCCTCCTTAAAAGCATTCGTACGTCTATAAGCTGCAAGAGAAACTACAGCACTGATCACAAAGATCAAAATACCTAATACAGCACTGGCATTATATCGTTGCTCTTGACCAAAGGTTAAGTTATAAAGCCACGTTACCAATAAGTCAGTCGATCCAGCACCGTTATATTTACTATTCATTGGTGCACCACCCGTCAAAAGGAAGATGACATTGAAGTTGTTGATGTTACCAATAAATTGTTGGATAAGAGATGGTGCCATTACAAATAGAATCTGGGGGAAAGTAATTGATCTAAAAATCTGTACAGCATTCGCACCATCAATCTTAGCAGCTTCAATTTGATCTTGAGGCAAGTTTTGAATGATCGCGGTTGAAACTAACATAGAAACTGGAATACCAATCCACATGTTGACAATGATTACCGTAATTCGAGCAACCAATGGCGAAGCCTGGTTGTCAATGAAGTGAATTGGATGAGAAATCCATCCAATATTCATCAAGATGTTGTTAAGTGCACCTTGATAGTCTAAGAATTGTGCCATCATCAATAAGGAAACAAATTGTGGCACAGCCCAAACAATAACAAAGATTGTTCTCCAGAAGTTTTTATGCTTAATACCTTTTGATTCAATAAGCAACGCAAGCAAAACTCCAAAGAAGAAAGTAGTTGCAGTAGCAGCCACTGCCCAAACCAAAGTCCAGCCTAAGACTGGGAAGAAAGTACCAGCTAAATCACCGCCAAGCACATTACCAAATGCTTGAAAGCCAGTCCAAGAAAAGGCAATTGGGTGCTGACGATCATAGTTAGTAAATGCCATAGAAATCATGAAGATCGTTGGCAATACCGTGAAGAACAAGATTCCAAGTAAAGGAAGGAACATCAAAGTAGCATGAAGTCTACTATCAAACAAGCTCTTTAACTCTTGCATATTAGTTGGAATATGTTCACCATCGCGCTTCAAGATGTAGTTGTGTCTAGTTGATTTTAAGTTGACAATGTACAAACAAATAATTGCAATACAAAGCATTACGGCTAAGACACCGAACAGTAAAATCAACACTGAGTTTGATGGCTGCTTAGTCACATACACACCTTGTGCTGCGTCATAGACGACTTTCTTGGTTTTATTTGTTCCAAGTGTAGCGAGCATACTTAATGTAGAAATACCACTAAAGATGAACCAAATAATGAAAACAACTTCTGAAAGTAAAAGTGCAAATCCTTTTGCCCATTGTTTGTTTTCTAAAGCATTACTACCCATAATGAAAAATGAAAGTTTGGTAGCAAAGTCTCCCTTAGACCATACTTCACGATAAGTTGCTTTAGGAGCTACATGCTTTTTTCTTATAAACATAATTTCTCCCCTTCTTAAGCTAAAAGGTTGGAGCAATTTCTAGACCAACCTTTTACACTTTGCAATCAACTATTTCTTTTCAATAGCCTTAGATAATTTAGCAAGTTGAGCCTTGTATTGACTTGGCTTGATCTTACCATCATAAGTACCACTGATTAATGGTGCAGAATCATTCCAGAATGTAGCCATTTGTGGAAGCTTAGGTTGCAATACTGAGTTACCAGGTTTAGCCATTTCAATTACTGCTTCAGCAACTGGATCACTCTTAACAGCATTTGAGTTTACAGCAGCCTTAAGTACAGGAATTTGACCAGCTTCTTTATGAGCGATAAGTTGTGACTTCTTGTTAGTGATGTAAGCAGCAAGTTCTGAAGCAGCCTTTGCATTCTTAGTGTGTGAGTTTACAGCGAAACCTTCAATACCAAGGAATGCTTCCATTTGAACACTCTTACCGCCAACATCGATCTTAGGATACTTAGCAACAGCGAAGTTCTTACCTAAAATCTTCTTAATGTTAGCTGCGTTCCAAGGACCGTCCAAGATAGCTTGAGCATTACCCTTCTTTAATTGGTTCAAAGCATTTGAAGTTTGCATTACGCCCTTGTTCTTCTTTTGGGCTGCATACCACTTCAAAGCATTAACACCGTTTTGTGAGTTAAAGGTTGAACCCTTCAGGTCTTCACCACTATTACCATAAAGCTTTGTACCAGCTGAGAACATTACTGGCCACATTACATAAGCATTAGTAAAGTCGGTAGCTACAACTCCCTTTGAAGTTAAAGTCTTCCAATCTTTTACATCATTTGCAGAAAGCTTAGATTTATTGTAGTAAATAGTTTGGGCTTGTTGAGCATATGGATATGCATAAATCTTGTTCTTCCAAGTTACACCCTTAGAAGCAACACTTACATAGTTTGCCTTGATATCTTTCGTATCAGATGGTGAAAGTGGATTAATATAACCAGCTTCGGCCATTTGACCTAATTGATCATTAGGAACTTCAAATACATCGGCAGCCTTTGAAGGGTCCTTACCTACATCAGTCTTGGCATTAGCTGAACCATTAGGACTTTGAACAACACGAACTTTGATATTCTTATTTTTCTTAGTAAAGTCCTTTGCAATTTGCTTGTAGTATGGTACCTGTTCAGTATCCACCCATAAAGTTAAATTAGCACTCTTGCTATTGCTTGACGATGAATTTGATGATCCATTTGAACAAGCTGCAAGTGACATTGAGGCCAAAACTGCGGCACTTCCTAAAGCGACTTTCTTCCAAATTTTCATGACTTTTCCTCCTGAAAAATCTAACTATATATTTCTTAGCAACTGTAGCTACCTGCTACAAGTGGTTGTAAGCTTAGTAATAACAATTAATTAACAATTGTCTTTGTTGTATCTTTGTCAAAGAAGTGTGCCTTATTTACGTCAAATCCCATCTTCACTTTGTCGCCAGGTTCGTGATAATCACGAGCATTAACAATCGCAACAAATTCTGTTCCATCTACTTTTTGATAAAGCTGGATTGTAGCACCCAGAAGTTCAGATACAACAACTTCTGATTCCACAACGGCATTTGGCCAAGTTTCAAGAAATGCTTGCTCGGAGTGAATATCTTCTGGACGGATTCCAAAGATTAAATCTTTATCTCCATACCCCTTCTCTTCCAGCATCTTGGCCTTACCTTCTGGAATTTCAATATTCAAACCTTTCCCATCACTGATTCGGCCATTCTTATAATGAACATTAAAGAAGTTCATTTGAGGAGAGCCGATAAAACCAGCCACAAATTGGTTAACCGGCTTGTTATAAACTTCAAGTGGGGTACCAATCTGTTGAACTTCACCTACTGACATCACAACTACTCTATCTGCAAGCGTCATAGCTTCAGTTTGATCGTGAGTTACATAGATAGTAGTTGTACCTAGATTTTGATGAAGTTTGGCAATTTCTGCGCGCATCGAAACACGAAGCTTAGCATCAAGGTTGGAAAGAGGTTCGTCCATCAAGAAGATTGGCGCATCTCTAACAATTGCTCGTCCCAAAGCCACACGCTGGCGTTGACCACCAGACAATTCGCCTGGTTTTTTATCAAGATATTGTTCCAAACCAAGGATTTTTGCGGCATGCTTTACTCGTTTATCAATATCATCTTTTTTGTAATGACGAAGTTTCAACCCAAAGGCCATGTTGTCATAAATTGACATATGGGGATAAAGAGCATAGTTCTGGAACACCATTGCAATATCTCTATCCTTTGGTGCAACATCATTCATCACTTTATGATCGATTTCCAAAGTACCTTTACTAATATCTTCAAGTCCGGCAATCATTCTCAAGGTAGTGGATTTACCACATCCGGAAGGACCAACAAATACAATGAACTCCTTATCCTTAATGTGTAAATCAAAGTCATTTACTGAATAATAATCATTGCCCGGATATTTTTTATAGATATGGTTTAAATCAACCTCAACCATATTTCCCCCCTACTTTCTATCTATACTTTTATCAAAGGCAGCTTCAAAAATTAGGCCTTTAAGCATTTACTCTCACCTTTTTTTAGTGTTACTTTTTCACCTTTTACCCAAACATCAATTGTTTGACCTTCAATTAAAGTAAGCTTGATTTCTTGATGATCTACATAAACTTCAATTAATCGACCACGATAGTTAATCTTGAAACTGTAATGATCCCAGTTCTTTGGAATAAATGGATTGAATTTCAATTGATCATGATCATATCGCATCCCCGCAAAGCCTTGAACAATTGCCAGCCATGATCCACTCATTGAAGTAATGTGTAAGCCGTCACTTGTATCATTGTTATAGTTATCTAGATCCAAGCGAGCAGTTCTTTCATAAAGTTCAACTGCCTTTTCTTTTTTACCAAGTTCGGCTGCTAAGATTGAGTGAATCGATGGTGAGAGCGAGCTTTCATGAACTGTAAGTGGTTCATAGAAATCGAAATTCTTCTCCTTTTGTTCCTTGGTATAACGATCATTCAAGAAGTAAATACCTTGTAAAACATCAGCTTGTTTTATGAATGGTGATCTTAAAATCTTATCCCAAGACCAATGTTGATTAATTGGACGCTCATTTTCAGGAATTGTACTTACCGGACGAATATCTTTATCTAGGAAATCATCTTGCTGCAAGAAAATTCCACGCTTTTTATCTTCACCCAAGTACATATTGTCCGCGATATCTTTCCAGTGAGCTTTTTCTTCATCAGAAACGTTCACTCTAACCTGGGCTTCTTTAGTAGCTTTTGGCAATCTTTCAAGGGTGTATTCTAAAAGCCATTTCGCCATGGTATTAGTAAACCAATTATTATTAACGTTGTTTTCGTACTCGTTTGGACCGGTTACTCCATGCAAGACATACTTATTTCTCAATTTAGAGAAGTGTACTCGATCAGCCCAAAATCTTGCAGTTCCAACTAAAACGTCCATTCCTTCATTTTTGACATAACTTTCATCGCCGGTATAGTTGGTATATTGATAAATAGCAAACGGAATATCGGCGTTACGATGAATTTCTTCAAAAGTAATTTCCCACTCGTTATGACATTCAATTCCGTTAAAGGTTACCATTGGGAACAAAGCACCTTTTAATCCTTGCTGTGCTGCATTATGATAAGCTCCAGCGAGTTGATCGTGGCGATATTGAAGCAATGCGCGCGTTACAGCTGGATCAGTCACACTTAAATACATAGGAACAATATATGCTTCAGTATCCCAATAAGTTGCACCGCCATACTTTTCTCCAGTAAAGCCTTTTGGACCAACGTTCAAGCGCTTATCTTCACCATAATAAGTCATGAAGAGTTGCAAAATATTAAAGCGAATCCCTTGTTGAGCAGCGTCATCACCAGCAATAACTACATCACTCTTACTCCAACGCTTTTGCCAGCTAGCAGTATGGTCAGCTAAATTTTCATCAAAACTCTTACTTTGAAGCTTCTCCATTAATTCATTAGCCTTAGCTAATTGATTAGCATCTTCAACGTCACGACTAGTAACTACGATGACATCTTTTTCCAAGTCATAAGATTGCCCTTCTTCAAGTTCAACTGAAACTTTTTCACTTAATTTAGCTTCTTCAGTTGAAACCCTTCCTTCAATCTTTTCATTATCGTGACGCAATCCTTCTTTAAGCAAAACTGTAAATTGAGGAACTTTATAAGGATTTGGCTTTGTCTTAACTTGGATAGTACGATCAGAATCATTTTCTCCAAGTGACATCCAAAAGTGCTCATCATAATTGCTATCTTCATTAACGATTGTGCCATCTAAAGTTGAATCAAAATCAATTTTTGCATGTCCCTTTAAAACAGTAGCCTTAACTTTGATCAAAGCAGCTTCTTTTAAATTGATATGTAAGAATCGTTCAAATTCAAACTTAACGTCAACATCATGACCATGATATACGAAGCTTCTTGACAAAAGCCCCTGATGCATGTCGAGTGATAAATAAAAATCACTAAACTTAACTTTAGCTAAATCAAGTTTTTCTCCATTGACAGTAATTCCAATCCCGATGAAACTTGGTGCATTTAAACTTTTACCAAAATACTTTGGATATCCATTTTTCCACCAACCAACACGGGTTTTGTCAGGAAACCAAACACCTGCAAGATAAGTACCCTGGAGAGTATCACCAGAATAGCCTTCTTCAAAGTTACCCCGCATCCCCATGTAGTCATTTCCGATTGCAGTCATACTTTCTTGCAATCTTTTATCTTCTTGATTGAATTGATGTGTTTCGACCCTCCAAGGATCAACTTCAAAAATTCGTTTCATACTCGCTCTCTCCAAAACTATCAGGTTTCTCATTTGTTTACGCTTTCATTATCGATCTATTGAAAGCGTTTTACAATATATTTTGGGATGTTAACGGTATCAGAATTATGTTATAAAAAAAGAAGTCATTACTTCTCGACTTCTTTTTTCTTACTTATTCAATTCAAAAAACACTACTCAACTACGATAGCATAGCCATCTTTAGCTAAAACTCCATCTTGATAATTTTGAGATAATTGAGGATCGATGGTTAAGTTTTGGTCTTTTCCAGTAGTATTAAAGTATGCAGTAATAGTATTTTCTCGTTTCCGTGTTACTTTAATCACCCCAGCTTTTGTTACTTCAAGGGTAGTAGTTCCTTGGCCAAGGGTAGAAGCATACTTCAATCTGAATTCAACTAATTCATGAACTTCTTGCCAGACAGGACTGTATTTTTTCTCCCAATCCATTGGTTTGCGACAATCTGGATCATTATCACCACTCATTCCCATTTCAGTTCCGTAATAGATACATGGACTTCCTGTTTGCATAAAGATAAAGGTCATTGCCTGCAGAGCTAATTCTTCATTTTCACCAGCAACTGTTTTAATCCGCGCAGTATCATGACTATCAAGCGTGTTAAGCATGGCTTGATTAGTTTGATCGCGATACATCATTAATTGATCTGTTAACTGTTCAACCAATTTTTGAGCTGATAAAGTGTGCTTAAAGAAATGTTCCTCCACTTGTAAAGTAAATGGATAATTCATAACTCCAGAAAATTCATCCCCATTCAGCCATGGCCGAGCTGAATGCCAAATTTCTCCTACAATATAAAAATCAGGCTTAATTTCAGTTACAGCTTTGTGGAATCTCTTCCAAAAATGATGATCTACCTCATTTGCGACATCAAGACGCCAAGCATCAATATCAAAATACTTCACCCAATAAGTCGCAATTTCTAACAAATAATCTTGTACCTCAGGATTAGCAGTATTGAGCTTAGGCATTGTTTTTTCAAAAGCAAATGTCTCATAGGGTGCAAGCTTATCTTTAGTTGGTTTATGATAAGGTTCAACAGGATAGGAGTTAATATGAAACCAATCTGCAAAACGAGACTTAGGTCCATTTTCCACTACATCTTGCCATTGCATCGAGTTCACACCAATATGATTAAAGACAGCATCCAGCATAACTTTAATTCCACGTTTATGGGCTTCATTGATAACTTTTGCAAATAAATCTTTATCCCCAAAGTTAGGATCAATATCCAAATAATCGACTGTGTCATATTTATGATTCGAACTAGCTTTAAAAACCGGGCAGAAATAAATACCATTGATTCCCAACTCTTTTAAATAATCTAGATGATCTAGAACACCTTGTAAGTCTCCGCCATAAAATGCATCTCGAGTTGGGTGATCTTGCGGATTCCACGGCTTAGTACCTACCGGATCATTAGATTTATCACCATTTGCAAAACGTTCTGGAAAAATTTGATACCAGACAGTTTTCTTTACCCATTCTGGAGTAGTATCCATATCAATCAAATGAAAATAAGGTACTCTAAAGTAACTGCCATCTGCTTCAAGATTCTTTTTATTAAAATCATAAATTCCCCGATCGCCGACAATTTTATGACTACCATCATTTCCAATTACTTCAAAAGTATACTTAATTCGGTGAAATGGTACTTCCAAAGTGGCTACCCAATGATCATCAACCGCCCCGATACCAACTTTTTCCATTTTAGCCGACTTAGTTTGTGTAGTGGGTAAATAATTGTCAACATAATGCACAATTATTTCTTTTACATCATCTTTGGCTGTATGAAATCTTACTCTTACCCGATTTTCATCTAGAATAAAACAGTCTTCGCTCTCACTTCGGTGTCTTAACGCAGCTAATTGCATTTTTCTCCCTCACTTTTACTTAAAACTACACCTGAATATGGTGCTAATGTTAATTGACCTTTATTTAATTTATACTTTCCTGCAAGAAGTTCTTCATTTTTGTAGTCTTGTGGAATTTGGACTTGAATTTCAGAATTCGATAAAGAAACTGCCACAAGTGCACTTTGTTGGTGATAATCACGCTGATAAATATAAGAATTTTTATCAGTTGCTAGTAAGTAGTAGCTTCCCTTTTGAAACAGAGCCGTCTTCTTTAATTGAATTAGTTGACGATAAAAGTTAATCATCGAATTAGCATTGCCAATTTCATTTGCTACAGTGAAGTCATCCTGCTTTTCACCTCTAATCCAAGGGGCAGCTTTACTGAAGCCGTAATTCTCTTCATCATTCCAAGGCATAATTCCACGTGCTGGCATTTTATGAGTTTTACTTACCATTTCTAGTGCTTCTTCTTGAGCAAGCCCAGCTTGAATTGCCTGAGCAACAAAGTCGTGCACCGTTTGATCCTTAAATTGCTCAATATTATTAAACTTGAGATTCTTTAATCCTAACTCTTCTCCATAATAAATAATGGGAATTCCGCGCTGGAGATACATAAGCATTGCCAGACTGCGGTTTTGAGTATCGGTTTGAGCCACTCTAGTTCTAAGGCGTGCCATATCATGATTAGACCAATAAAGTGTTGGTTGGGAAATTCCAGCCACAGTTTGTTGCCACACAGTTTGATTTTGCTTAAATTGCACCAAATCTAAATTCTTAGGCTGATAATTTCCTGGGAAATTTGGGTCAACGTCGCTTTCATCTTCGGTGAAATAACGAAATGTAACCACACTATCCATCAAATGATTTCGCTTTTGCGTATAGTCAACTGCTAGATTTACATTCGCACTAGCCGCTTCTCCTAACAAAAGTGTGTCAGGATAATCTTGCTTAATCCGTTCACAAAATGGACGCAACCATTCTTGAACTTGAGGTAAATTAGCAAAAAATGGCTCTGCAATCACAGGTTTGTTGCTATTATTTTTAGTTGGGAAGTTCTGTCTAAGATCGGCTTTTGCAATATGAATAAAAGCATCCAATCTTAATCCATCGATTCCCTTCTCTAACCAAAATTCTGCAATTTCAAGCATTGCATGGCGGACTTCGGGATTTTTCCAGTTTAAATCAGGCATTCTTTTATCAAATAAGTGAAAGTAAAATTGCCCCGTTTTAGCAGGATCCTTTTCCCAGACACTTCCACCAAAAAAGCTTCCCCAATTATTCGGACGCTGATTATCATGTCCAGCAAAAATATAATAGTCTCGATAAATGCTCTCCGGATCACTAATTGCATCCTGAAACCAGGGATGCTGATCAGAAGTATGGTTTAACACGAAATCCATGATTAAATGAATACCATTTTTGTGTAATTCATGGATCAAACTTTCCATATCAGCCATCGTCCCCATTTGCGGATCAATTGCAAAATAATTTGAAACGTCATAGCCATTATCGACCTGTGGCGAAACAAAAACCGGATTGAGCCAGATTGCGTTAACTCCTAAACTTTTTAAATATGGGATTCGCTTCTTGATACCATTTAAGTCACCTATTCCATCTCCATTTGTATCTTGGAAGGATTTAGGATAAATTTGATAAATTATTGCGTTATCGTACCAGTGCTTCATAATTTTGTCCTCCAAAATAAGTCTAAGAGAATTATGCAATCGCTTTCAATAGTTATTTGAATGTTACCGGTATCAAAAAAAGCCATTGCCTTGGCAATGGTCTTTTTGTTATCTCGTTGACTCACGTCTAATTAATTTAGGTTCAAGAAGTAATTCACCTTGAGGAGATCCTGACTGGGCGATCTTTTGTAAAAGCATGCTGGCTAGCAATTCACCCATTTTAAAAATTGGTTGTTTAATAGTTGTCAACTTGGGATTAGAAACTTGGTCTAAAAATACTCCATCAAATCCAATCACACCAAAATCTTCTGGAATCTTTGCACCTTGATATTCCAATTCACGTACAACTCCAATTGCAATTCGATCACTTGCACAAATAAAGCAAGTATCTTTTTTAAATTCCCTAAAGTGATCTTGAATAACCTTCTGCGCAGCGTGGCTATGATTATCTACTCGATAAATTTTTGGAATTAGCTGATTTTTCTGCAAAGTATTGATATATCCAGCTTCACGAGAATATTCAAATGGTTCTTTCACGTCCAACCCAATAAAAATTATTTGTTTATATAGGCGCGACAAAGCGTATTCAGTCGCAGTTTTTTCACCTAATTGATTATCAGTATCAACAAAATCATAACCACGGTGATTTTCACCAAATAAAACAAACGGCTTCTTCAACTTATCAAATAATTCATAATTATGAGTTCTCGATCCGGTGATGAGATAACCATCCGCTCTCCCTTCTTCAATTCTATTCAAATCAGTCACTAACTGAAAAGCATACTGCTTTTTTGTCAATCCTCGAGCAAAACCAAACAGCAGATTCATATAGTAGGGTTCGGTTGTATCTATATCTTCTAAAGTCACAAATTTAACCACATTAGTGCGATTATTAACTAGAGCTTGAGCTACTGAATTAGGATGATAATCCAACTCTACCATGGCCGCTTCAACTAGTCCTCGCAACTCCTCAGTGACTTGCTCGGGATGATTAATCACTCTAGAGACTGTCATTTTTGACACATTTGCTTGTTTAGCTACATCTGATAAAGTTACCATACTCGTTCCCTATTCTAAGTACATTTTACGAAATTGTTTTAAATCACTTTGACTAAAACCAAGCTCTTTTTTAAAGAAAGAGTCAAAACTTCCCCAACCTTGACGAATGGTTTCGGTAATACCTTTAATGGCAGTTCCTTCGCCTTTAGTTACGTTCATTTTAGCAATCATCGAAGAAATTTCACCATTACTTGGCAGATTACGCGAAACAGCAAAGTCATAGAGCTTATTAGTTAATAAATAGTCGCGGGCGATCATATCATCATTAACCCCTAAAGCCATCAGAATTAGTGCAGTTGTCATTCCAGTACGGTCCTTTCCCGCGCTACAATGATAAACTAAAGCCGCATCTGCTGGTAATTCTAGTAAGTTTGCAAATACCTTAGCGAATTCATCCTGACTATGAGAATTAAGCAAAGTTCTCTGATAAATCTGACCAATAAAGTTGTCTTTAAAGTCGGGAAAATGGTGAAAGAAGCGATAAAGTTTATTTTCTCCTTTATCTTCACTCACATTATTTGAATATAAAGGAACATCAACATATTTTACTCCTGACCAAAGATCGTCAGGCGAAGAATTCTTTTCATAGCTTGAACGCAAGTCACAATCAACAGTAACGTGCAATTTAGCTAATTTAATTTTATCTTTATAGGATAAGGAACTAAGTGAATCAGAACGATAAATTTTGTTCCATTTAACGCTTTGGCCTTTGTCATTTTTATAACCACCAATATCTCTAAAATTGAGTGCTCCATCTAAAGTCACGATTCGATTATGTGGCATAAAACATCACTCCTTTTAGTTTTTTGCAAACGCTAACATATAACTTCTATTATAACATTTATTATAGTCAGAAAAAATACACTAAAAAACGAGAAGCACTTGCTTCTCATTTTCATAATTATTCTCCATGTGCAAAAACTTGAGTAGCTTTTACCGCTTTTTGCCAACCATGATAAAGACGTTCGCGTTCATTTTCACCCATCCGTGATTCGAATGCTTGTCCAATGACAAAGATATGCTTGATTTCATCAATATTTTGCCAGTATTTCACAGCTAGTCCTGCTAAAAAAGCAACTCCCATTCCTGTAGTTTCTAGGACTTTTGCCCGTTCAATTTTAGTATTTAAAATATCGGACTGAAATTGCATTAGGTAATTGTTGTTGGAAGCACCGCCATCTACGCGTAAAATTGGAATTTCAATTCCGGAATCTTTTTGCATGGTATCCATTACGTCCCTAGTTTGATAAGCCAAGGACTGTAAAGTCGCTTTAATTAAATCATTATTTGTTGTTCCACGTGTAACACCAAAAATTGCTCCTCGGGCTTCCGAATCCCAATAAGGTGCACCTAAGCCTGTAAAGGCTGGAACCACATAAACTTCATTTTCAGATACGGACTTTAACGCGGCTGCTTCTGATTCAGGAGCAGTCTTAATCATCTTCATCGAATCTCGCAACCATTGGATTGCTGATCCCGCTACAAAAACAGATCCTTCCAAAGCATAATTAATTTTACCGTTAATTCCATAAGCAATTGTCGTTAACAAATTATTGTTAGATTCAGTTGGCTTGTCTCCTGTGTTCATCACAATAAATGACCCAGTCCCATATGTGTTCTTTACCATCCCTGGTTTTAGGGCAAGTTGCCCAAATAAAGCGGCTTGCTGGTCACCCGCCATTGCTGCAATAGGAACTTCTCCCCCAAAGTAGGTATAGGGCTTGGTATATCCATAGATTTCAGAATTAGATTTAACTTCTGGCAAAATCGCTTGAGGAATATTAAGCAATTTCAAAATATCTTCATCCCACTTTAAATCATGAATATTATAAAGCATAGTTCTAGAAGCATTGGTGTAGTCAGTCACGTGAACTTCTCCATTGGTTAACTTCCAAAGAAGCCAGGTATCAATGGTTCCAAATAAAAGCTCACCTTTTTCTGCTTTTTCTTGCGCGCCTTCAACATGATCCAAAATCCATCTGATTTTTGTGGCACTAAAATATGGATCAATTACTAGACCCGTTTTTTGACGGATTTCTTCGCTGTAACCTTCTTTTTTTAATTTTTCTGCTAAAGCTGTTGTCTGACGTGATTGCCAAACAATTGCATTATAAATGGGACGACCTGTTTTTTTATCCCAGATAACCGTAGTTTCACGTTGATTAGTAATTCCAATACCTGCAATTTGATCGGGACGAATTCCTGAATCAATAAAAGTGGTTGCAACTGTAGTTTGGACTGCCGTCCAAATTTCTTCCGCATTGTGTTCTACCCAGCCAGGTTCAGGAAAATATTGCGGAAACTCTTTCTGCGAACTCGCTACTTCTTTTCCTTCATGATCAATAATCATTGCACGCGTTGATGTAGTCCCTTCATCAATCGCCATTATATATTTTTCTGCCAAAATCAAGACTCCCCTTAAGAAAACGTTTTCTTATTATTTTAATGTTTTGTGTCTTTTGATAAAAGTATTTTTTTGCCTTAATACACACTTATTAGTTATACTTTATATAAGTTAGAAATTAAGGGGGAACAACTTTAATGACTCAAGAACCAATTGCAGTAACAATCGCAGGAAACGACAGTGATGGAAGTGCAGGAATGCCTGCAGACCTCCACTCTTTTTACGCACGCGGCGTATATGGAATGGGACTTTTGACCGCAGCCGTTGCTGGTAACACCACCGGGATTTATGCCCAACAAGTAATGCCAGTTGACTTCATTCAAAAGCAATTCGATGTTTTAGCTGATGATTTTGATATTAAAGCTGCTAAAACTGGGATGGTTGCCGATTCTGAAATTATGAACTGCGTAGCTGACAATTTAGAAAAATATGATTTTGGTAAGATTGTTATCGACCCAGTAATTTCAACCAAACATGGGAACACTTTAATGGACGATGATTCTTATAACACTTTCATCAACCGCTTAGTGCCCCTGGCTGATGTGATTACGCCAAACTTTTATGAACAAAAGAAGCTTACGGGCCTTGAACTAAACGATATCGAAGAAGTTAAAAAAGGCGCCAAGATGCTTCAAGAGATGGGCGCAAAGAACGTCATCATGAAGGGTCGTCATGATGGCAGCAGCGACGAAGTAGTGGATCTTTTGTTAACTGAAGATGGTGAATTCCATACTTTTGTTAAGCCTTACTTTAAGACTGACCGTGTAAACGGTACTGGCGACACCTTATCAGCTGTGATTGCGGCGGAACTTGCCAAAAATACTCCGCTTCTGGAAAGTATTAAGATCGCCAAGGAATTTACCTACAATGCAATTTCTCATCCAATCGAAGTCGGATCAAAATGGGGACCAATAAATCACCTAGCAGCTCAAAAAAATAACTAAGATAAATAATTAAGCCGATCTTAAGATTGGCTTATTTTTTGCCTATTGATCAGCTTTTGAGTATACTAAAATCTATATATCAAAACAAGGAACGAGAAACGATGAACGAGAATTTGATTAAGATTGCTTATTTATATGAAGATCTCATGAACACTTATGGTGACTCTGGTGATGTAAAGATCCTCAGCTTTTTGTTGAAACGTCAAGGCTATGATACTCAGGTAGACAATATTTCACTTGGTGATGAATTCAACGCTTTTGACTATGACTTTGTCTTCTTCGGTGGGGGACAAGATTTTGAACAAACTGTTGTGGCCAAGGACTTACCACGCCACAAGTTAACTTTAGATAAATACATTAATGGTGGTAATCCAATGCTCTGTATCTGTGGTGGCTACCAATTAATGGGCGATTACTACAAGACTAATTCTGGTATAACCATTAAAGGTTTAGGTATTTTACCCCTTCATACTGTTTTTAAAGCAGATAAGCGTATGATCGGGGACACTCGTTACATGACTGAATGGGGAGAAGTTACCGCTTTTGAAAACCACTCAGGTCAAACATACTTTGATAACACTAACAAGCTTCATCCCTTGGGTGAAATGATTGAAGGCTATGGCAACAATCCTCAAGATCATGTTGAAGGACTACGTTATCGCAATTTCATCGGTTCATATTCGCATGGTCCACTTCTTAAAAACACCAATGTCGCAAATGCCATTGCGGAAATGATCATTAAACGTCATCAAGATCGCATTAGCGACGAAAACGCTGTAAAATAAAACACTTTATAATCAATAAAACCTCATAGTAGCCTACTTTTATAGTTAACTACTATGAGGTTTTTCTCTATTCAATTTTATCTACTTTCTTAATTTTACTCTTAGGTGTGATATTCAAAGCTAATACACTAATAATTACTAACAATGTACCTATCCAGTCAACGGGCACCATTACTAAGTTAAAAATCAATACGGATCCGACTGTTGCAGAAAGCGGCTCAAATGCATCAAGCAAACTGACTGTTGCTGGTTTTACATAACGTAGGGCATTTGCCATTACTTGAAACGGAATGATAGTTCCAATTACAATAATTGATCCTGTAAGCAGCCAAACATTAGGTTCATTCGGAATAGCTGGCCAATGCGGATGAAGCAAGACAAGTCCCAATCCTGCCATAACCATCCCCCATCCAGTCACTACCATACTCGAAACTCTCTTAACAATATTGACAGGAATCAAAGTATAACTTGCTTCCCCCACAGCAGATAAAAGGCCCCAAAACAAAGCTGCTGGCGTAATTGCCAATTGATTAAAGTGACCATGCGTTGACAGCAAAAAGACGCCCATAAAAGCCAAAATTGCCGCTAAAATATCCAAGCGTCGCATAACTTGTTTATGAGTAAAAGTTAGAAAACCAATCACAAAAAATGGCCCAATAAATTGCAAAATAGTTGCAACAGAAGCATTAGCCTGCTTGATTACAATAAAATAAAAAAGTTGAACTGGTAACAGTCCACATAAGCCGTAGGCTAAAATAACCCAGGCGTTATGCTTATTTTTAAGTGTCACAATCGGCTTTTGCTTTGAAATCCCTGCAGCTATCAATAAAACAACTCCAGCCGTAATTAAACGCACTTGCGTTAACCACAGTGGAGTAATAGCTGGACTAATATCAAATAAAGCTTTAGCCATAATACCAGAAATACCCCACATGGTAGCTGCAATCGCTGCTAAAATTGTCCATAATCTGCGCTGTTTTTGACTTACCATAACTTATGCTCTTTCTTGCTGGTGAACTTTTCTTGATTTTTTCTTTTTAGGTGAAACATTCAGTGCCATAGCCGCCACTACAACCAAAATTGAACCAATCCAGTCCATTTTTGTCATTACTAAGCCAAACACCAAGACTGAGCCAATTGTGGCTGAAAAAGGCTCAAATGCGTCTAGTAAGCTAGCTGTTGAAGGTTTAATGAAACGGAGAGAATTTGTCATTAATTGAAATGGCACAATCGTCCCAATGATAATAACGGCAATCGTACACCACCATACATTAGGTTGATTAGGAATGTGCGGCATTTGGGGATGCACTAAAAGTAAACAAATTCCTGATGAAAGTAGTCCCCATCCAGTTACAACTAGACTTGAGACTCTTTTTAACACCCCAATTGGAATCAAAGTATTGGTTGCAACTCCAACTGCTGAAAGTAACCCCCAAAAAAGTACTGAGGGACTCAGTGCAAAGTTGTTAAACTTTCCATGAGTTGCAAGTAATACCACACCCAAAAAAGCCGCAATTGATGCAATAATATCCATTTTTCGCATTACTTGCTTGTGGGTTATCGCCAAATATCCCATTACAAAAAACGGTCCAATAAATTGCAAAATGGTCGCAATTGAAGCATTAGCCTTTTGAACCACAATAAAATAAAACAATTGCACGGGTAATAATCCAAAAACACCATAGGCAATTATTGTTAAAGCATCACGCTTATTTTTCATTGTTGCAATAGGCTTTTGTTTCATAATGCCAGCCACAATTAATAAAATTATGCCCGAGACGATCATTCTGATTTGTGACAACCACATTGGTGTAATATCTGAGCTTATATTAAATAACTCTTTAGCAAATAAACCTGAGACTCCCCACATTACACATGCTAAAGCAGCTAAAAATGCCCACAATCTCCGCTGTTTTTGCGTTATCATCCTTATTCCTCTTTTCTAACTTACTAATAATAACACGAAAACAGCTGCCTAAAAAGACAGCTGTCAAATTCAAAATTCTTATTTATTCATTTTCTTCATCAGCATTTTTGCGTTTTTTGTATCTCACAATGCACATAATTCCATCAGTTAAACAATAGGCAAAATAGAGCAAATAAAGTGGCCAGAGTTGTGGCATAATTACGCAAAATACAATCACTACTAATAAAATTATGATACATAAACCTGCAGTAATTAAATCGCATTTTCTAAATAAACCAGTAATGCCTGAACCAAAAATAATTATGGCAAATATCGCATAAAAAAACGATCCATTTTGTGAAACGCTACTGCCAAATACCTGACTAGATAATAATAAGGCAATAATCAGAAAAAAGTAGCGTAACGATTTTTCAATTTCCTTCATTAATTCTTACTTCTTCTTTATTTTTCACGATCTAAAACGAATGGACTAAGCACGCCCACCACTAAACCATAAATAAAGTATAACCGATAAATGTCCGCTTGTTCAGGATGACGAATCCACAAGATAAAGGACATAACGGCCAAAAGTGTGCCCAAGAAAAGGGTTGAAGCCATGTGACGATTAGCAAAAAAGCTGACAGCACTACCTAATGTAATCAAAAGTAATAAGCTGAATACAACCACGATTAATGGACCACGAGTTTCCACGTCGAAATCTAACATTCTAGCGCCTGTGAACAATTGCCAAATCATAAAACCTGCCAAAGCTAAGCCTGCAAGTAGAATAATTAAGCGCACAATCCATACTGCCATCTTTTTCAATTACATCAACCCCAATCTTTAAATTAGTAAAACTATAGCTGATTTTCTGCATGGTAGCAAGCTTTTGCGCGAATTCTAATTTTATTGAAATTACTTTTTCAGAAAAATTAAAAGAGAGGTTAGATGGGGACTAAGCCATCAACCTCTCGGATTAGGAAACTTTATAATTTTTTGAACTACCGTCTTTATCTATTAAATTTCTTGTAGTTCTTGATGTAACGCTTTGCAACGCCCATCATGTGAACACTGATCTTACTTTGATCATTCTTTAAGCCACTGAAGCTTACACCAAAGTACTTAGTCTTTGCGTCAAAGCCTTGTGAGCTACGTAATCCAAGCAAGTCACCAGCGTGTTGCCATTCCGTATATCTTGAAGCTTGGTTTACTTGGGAATCATCACCCCAGTAACCACCGAAGATCATTTGCTTTACATTGAAGTAAATTTGGTTCTTCAAAGCTGCCATACTACGAGTTTGACCATTGTATTCACTAGTAATTGGTAACCCTGCTTCGTCTTCGTAAACTTGACCTACAGTTGAGTTAAGGCCTGATTGCTTTGCAGCACGTTCAATACCTGGTACATAGTGATCTGAGTCCCAGCATGAACGATTGTTATCGTAGTATTGCTTAGCAGTACGATCTGCAAACTTCAAAGCACCCTTCTTATAGGTCCAAGCTTTTTTACCCATTTGTCTACGGGCCGAGTTAATAAGGCCCATAGTAAAGTGGCTGAGTTCAACTTTGTCATTCCAACTAAGGTTAGTTACAGTGACAATGCGAGTTCTATCTGAAGGATCAGTGTCCATCCACTTATTTTGCTTCATACCAGCCATTGAACCCTTAATTAACTTATTCTTGTCTGAACCAGACATACGACCTTGATTGGCTTTTAAAACTCTGCTCTTAGTGTATCCAGCTTTCTTGGCAGCGCTCATATTAATAGTAGCTGCGCTAACTTCTTGAGCTGAAGCATTAGTCCCTACTTCATTGCTCATCATTCCACCAGCCATCAAACCGACAGCAACACCAAATAATGCTAAAAACTTAATATTCTTTCTCATTTTCCTAATCCCCTAATCTACTATAAATAACCATTTGCTATGTTTTTTTGAATTGATTAAAAGAAGTAGTCGGTTTCTTTTTTCAATTCAATTAGTCCTATAAGTCTCTTCATCTATAAGGATAGCAGGGTTAAAGGGAATGTCTATGAAGATATATATTAAATAACAATGTTATTACTATACATAACCATTGTTATTTTCTACTCATGCATAGTTTTAAGTTTCATCACACCCGTTATGAATAACTATACAAAGTTAAATAATTTTCGATTTTTTTATTTTTTTAAAAAATATATACTAAAATACATTATTATAATAATTGTTATTTAATTTAGATAATTATTTATTTCTTAAATTCAATGATACCAAGGTCTACACAAGCTAAATTTCTTATATCTATATAAATATGTAAAATAAAAAACAAGCTATACAGAAGCTTGTTTGTATTATTTTAGTTCGACTTGTTATTGTTATTTCAGTATCTTTCCATTAAAAACATTACAAAAAATGCAACTTGATCAGTTGCATTCATATACGACTATTCTAATCCGAGTTTTTCAAAAATCTCATCAACGTGGCGTAAGTGATAGTGATAATCAAAGGCATCATTAAGATCTTCTTCTGAAAGATAATTCATAATCTCACTATCTTCAACCAATTTTCTAAATGAAGTTTGTTCTTGCCATGACTTATTAGCAAGCTTTTGCACCATATCATATGCTTTTTCACGAGAAAGGCCAGCTTCATCAATCAATTTCAACAATAAACGTTGTGAATAGATCAAACCGTAAGTGCGGTCCATATTCTTGAGCATGGTTTCTGGGAAAACATCTAAATTAGTCAAAATACGGTTAAAGCGATTAAGCATATAGTCAATTCCGATAGTTGCATCTGGCAAAATTACACGTTCCGCGCTTGAATGAGAAATATCTCTTTCATGCCATAAAGCCACATCTTCATAGGCTGGAACCATAAAACCACGCATGACTCTCGCCATACCACATAGATTCTCTGAACCAATTGGATTATGCTTGTGAGGCATTGCAGAAGAGCCCTTTTGACCAGCTCTAAAATGTTCTTCTACTTCGTGAATTTCACTTCTTTGTAAACCACGAATTTCAGTAGCCCAGTTCTCAATACTTGTTGCAATTAATGCAATAGTAGCAATGTAGTAAGCATGTAAATCTCTTGGCAAAACTTGGCTAGTAATTGGTTGTTGAGTTAAGCCTAATTGCTTTAAAACGCTAGTTTCAACTGCTGGTGGCACATTAGCAAAGGTCCCAACAGCACCAGAAATCTTGCCAGATTCTACATCTTTAGCTGCTACTTTAAAGCGTTCAATGTCACGGTTAATCTCGGCATACCAGCGAGCAAGCTTCAAACCAAAAGTGGTTGGTTCTGCTTGAACTCCGTGAGTTCTCCCCATTTCAACAGTGTATTTGTACTTCTTAGCTTTTTCAGCAATAGTTTCTTTTAAAGCTTCTAAATCTTTCAAAATGATCTCATTAGCTTGCTTTAAAATATAGCCTTGTGCAGTATCAACAACATCAGTTGAAGTTAAACCGAAGTGAACCCACTTCTTTTCTTCACCTAAACTTTCAGAAACGGTTCTAGTAAAAGCAACCACATCATGATGAGTAATTGCTTCAAGTTCTGAAACACGTTCAACTGTAAAAGAAGCATTCTCAGCAATTTTCTTAGCATCTGCTTCTGGTACTTCACCAAGTTCTACCCAAGCATTAGTTGCGGCAATTTCCACCTTCAACCAAGCAGCATATTTATTTTCTAAGGACCAAATTTTGCCCATTTCTGGGCGAGTATAACGTTCAAGCATAAGTTACATTTCCCATGGATTCTTCAATACAATAGTTTGTTCACGGTCAGGACCCACTGAAACAGTGACAAGTGGAGCGCCAACTAATTCTGAAACACGATTCAAGAACTTCTTAGCATTTTCTGGAAGATCTTCCCACTTCTTCACTTGGGTAATATCTTCTTCCCATGCAGGAAGTTCTTCATAAACTGGCTTACATCTGTACAATTCCTTCAAACTTGCTGGGTAGTAGTCAATCTTTTCACCATCAAGTTCATAAGCAGTGGCAATCTTGATCTTGTCAAAGCCTGAGAACACATCAAGCAAATTCAAGCTTAAGCCATTAATACCGGCAACACGCTTAGCGTGACGAAGAGCAACTGAGTCAAACCAACCAACACGGCGTGGACGACCAGTAACAGTACCGTATTCATGAGCAGTTTCACGAATTCTGTCACCTACTTCATCAAGAAGTTCAGTTGGGAATGGGCCTTCACCAACACGAGTAGTATAAGCCTTACATACACCGATAACAGTCTTTAAACGGTTAGCACCCATTCCGATTCCGGAGCAAATACCACCGGAAATAGTATTAGATGAAGTTACGTATGGGTAGGTACCTTCGTCGATATCGAGCATTACACCTTGCGCACCTTCAAAAAGAACCTTTTCATCTTTGTCTAAAGCATCATTAACAAGAACAGAGGTATCAGTAACGTACTTCTTCATCTTTTGACCATATTCTAAGTACTTTTCAAAGATGTCTTCAAACTTCAAAGCAGGTTTACCATAAACCTTAGTAAATAAAGCATTCTTTTCAGCTAAATTTGCGCGTAATTTTTCTTCAAAAGTATCTCTTTCAAGCAAATCACAAACTCTGATACCAACTCTAGAAGCCTTATCCATGTAACAAGGACCAATACCATTCTTGGTAGTACCGATCTTCTTGTCACCCTTTGCTTCTTCTTGATATTCATCTTGTAGGATATGGTAAGGCATAATAATATGGGCACGGTTAGAAATCTTAAGCTTGCTGGTGTCGATTCCTTCTTTTTCCAAGTTATCAAGTTCACCAAACATAACTTCCGGATTAATTACAACTCCGTTACCGATTACTGCACCTTCTTTAGCAGCAAAAATTCCGGATGGAATAAGACGCATTTTAAAAGTTTTACCATCAATATCAATAGTGTGGCCTGCATTATTTCCACCATTAGAACGTACTGCCATTGAAGCTTCTTTACTTAAAAAGTCAGTAATCTTTCCTTTACCTTCATCGCCCCATTGGCTACCTACAACTGCAACTGCTGTCATTTCTAACTTCACCTCATAAAATATCTATAAATGTTACGTGAGATATTCTAGCAATTAAAAAAATAATAGTCAATGTGAAATCCGAATTATCTTTATTTATCCAAAAAGCATAGTTCGCTATTTTTCTTGACAAGAGGTATTTTTTAACTTATAGTTACTCTCGTTTGATAATAGATTTAATTAAAGGGAGATCAACCAGCGTGAGTAACTATTTTAGCATGGAAGCCTTTGACTATGATGACATTCAACTAGTTCCTAATAAAGGAATTATCAAAAGTAGAAAAGAAGCAGATACTAGTGTTAAATTTGGAAACCGAACATTCAAGATTCCAGTAGTACCTGCAAATATGGAGAGCGTTATTGATGAAAATCTAGCAGTCTGGCTAGCTGAGAACGGCTATTATTATGTAATGCATCGTTTTGAGCCAGAAACTAGAATTGACTTTATTAAACGGATGCATGAAAAAGGATTATTTGCTTCAATCTCCGTTGGGATTAAAGATGACGAATACAAATTTATTGATCAACTTGCAAAAGAAAATGTTATTCCTGAATACATTACTATCGATGTTGCTCATGGCCATTCAATTTTTGTCATTAAAATGATTCGCTACATTAAGGAGAAGTTGCCTGATTCATTTTTAACTGCAGGAAATATTGCCACTCCTGAAGCAGTTCGTGAACTAGAAAATGCAGGTGCTGACGCTACTAAAGTTGGAGTAGGTCCTGGTAAAGCTTGCATCACAAAGCTTAAAACTGGATTTGGCACTAGCGGCTGGCAATTAGCAGCACTTAGAATGTGTTCTAAAGCTGCTAGCAAACCAATGATCGCGGATGGAGGAATTCGTCATAACGGTGATATTGCTAAATCTGTCCGCTTTGGTGCAACAATGGTAATGATCGGCTCAATGCTAGCTGGTCATGAAGAATCCCCAGGAAATATTATTAAAATTGATGGCAAAACTTATAAACAATACTGGGGATCTGCTTCTGAAGTCCAAAAAGGCGCCTATCGCAACGTTGAAGGTAAGCAAATGCTTGTGCCATATCGTGGCTTTATCAAAGATACTCTTCATGAAATGCAAGAAGACCTTCAATCCTCTATTTCTTACGCTGGTGGCAAAGATTTAAATGCGATTAAGCTAGTGGATTATGTGATTGTGAAAAATACTATTATGGATGGCGATTATTAAGAAATTGGCTGCTTTTAGCAGTCTTTTTTATTTTTTCTAAAAAATACTAGTGACAGCATAAAATTTTATGTTATACTATTGAAGTTGAGTGACGCGCCCTTAGCGCAACTGGATAGAGTGTCTGACTACGAATCAGAAGGTTGAAGGTTCAAATCCTTCAGGGCGCACTTAATTAACGGGAAGTGGCTCAGTTTGGTAGAGCACCTGGTTTGGGACCAGGGGGTCGCAGGTTCGAATCCTGTCTTCCCGATAATTTTTAGGCAAGTACGAAAAAAGTACTTGCCTTTTTTGTTTTTCTCCCTTAAAATTAGTTTCAATAAATTAAAGAGCGATGAAAAAGACGAGTACATAATTCATTCTTTAAGTGAGTCAATGTTAGTGGGAAATTGGCAGACCCTGAATTATCGAAAAACACTTTGAGCTATTTCACTGAAATCTTAGTAAGTTGAAACGTCACCGGCACGTTACCACACCGGTAGAGCATGATAGTGCTCTATTGAGTAGGTCTATGTAATAGACAATTTGGGTGGTACCGCGGAAAAAGCCTTTCGTCCCTTGAAAAATGGGAGATGAAGGGCTTTTTCTTTACTCCAAAAACATATAAGGAGAACTAAAAATGGAATTAATTTTACCTAAGGATTATCACCCAACTTTAACTGTAAGAGACACTGAAGCTGCAATTGTTTATATTCGTGAAACTTTCCAAGATCTCTTATCTAACAACTTAAACTTACAACGTATGTCTGCGCCAATGTTTGTTGGAAAAGATACTGGTTTAAACGACAATTTGAACGGAGTTGAACGACCAGTGAGGTTTGATATGAAGGCAATGCCAGAAGAGCCGATAGAAATTGTGCACTCACTGGCTAAGTGGAAGCGGATGGCACTTAAGAAATATGGTTTTGGGATGCATGAAGGTCTTTACACCAACATGAACGCCATTCGCCGCGACGAAGATTTAGACAACTTCCACTCCATTTATGTTGATCAATGGGATTGGGAAAAGATTATTTCCAAAGAAGAACGTACCGAAGAAACTTTAAAGGCTACTGTTGAAACAATTTTCAAAACTATTAAGCAAATTGAAAAAGCAGTCGCTAAACGTTATCCAGGATCTGTTTACCATTTAGCTGATGAGATTTACTTTGTTACTACCCAAGAATTGGAAGATCGCTGGCCTGAACTTACCCCAGAAGAACGTGAAGATAAGATTACCAAAGAGAAAAAGGCAGTCTTCTTAATGAAGATTGGTGATAAATTAAAGCGTAGTGGCGAGCCTCACGATGGTCGTGCACCCGACTATGATGACTGGCAATTAAATGGTGATATCATGTTCTGGTATGAACCTCTTCAACGAAAAATCGAAATTTCTAGTATGGGTATTCGTGTTAGCGAGGAAAGCTTACGTGAACAATTAAAGAAGGCCCACTGTGAAGAGCGTGCCGAATTACCATTCCACAAGATGCTTTTAGAAGGAAAACTTCCTTACACCATTGGCGGCGGAATCGGTCAATCTCGTTTATGTATGATGCTCATGAAGAAAGCTCATATCGGCGAAGTACAAGCAAGCACTTGGCCACGAGAAATGATCGAAGCTTGTGAAGAAGACAATATTGAATTACTTTAAGAAAAAAGTCCATTCGGACCTGTTAAATCAAAGGTCACAAATGGACTTTTTTATAAAAATTATAAATTCTCTACTTAACTGTAATATCGCCTTCTTGAGACTTTACAGTTAAAACATTCTTGCTAGCAGTGTGCTTCTTATAACTAGAACTTGCGTAGCGATTGCCATTAACGGCAATACTACCCTCTTCTGTTGACAAGTTATATCCGGTAAACTTAGTCTCCGAAACGGCTACATCCCCTTCACTGGAACTTGCATGCAAGTTTTTATCAATCTTGCTATTCTTCAACGTAATGTCGCCTTCTTCAGAACTTAATTCACCCGAGGTCATCTTGGCATCCCGCAAGGTAATATCCCCTTCTTCGGACTTTAATTGGCCTAAGTTCATGTTTATTCCAGTCGCAGTAATGTCGCCTTCTTCAGCTTTGATCTCCAGCTGAGTCAATTTAACAGCTTTAGGAATAATAATCACTATTTCAGAAAAATTATTCCTAGAACTGACATTGCCCTGTTGCTTGACAAAAAGCTGTCCATTCTTAATTTCTACACTAGGCTCAATCTTTTTACTGCCATGATATTTAACTTGATAATTTTTACCAGTTTGAATAATTACATCACTATCGCTGGTATTAAGAAGCACATTATTAAATGCTTCATTAGTCAAAATCTTGCTAATATTATCCGCCTTTTTCTCACTCTTCTGTATAGTGCATCCCGCAATTAAAACCATCACGAGCGCCACCAGAACTAATAAATACCTTCTCTTCATTTTTTCCATGAACTTCACCTTCTTCACTTCAATTATAAGCAAAAAAGCCCCAGTAAGCTAAAACCGGGACTTTTTCTATTTTTCATTTTTTCTTTCATATCTAGAAACAAATGACATGAACAATGGTAAAATTACAAAGCCAAAGACCATCATTGCAACGGCATACCAGTTAACGACTGTCTTGCCATTAACTACCACACCAAATTGAGCTTTCCAGTTATATTCAACGAGTAAGAAGATTACGATAATCACTGACAAAACAGGAATTACCACGTCGGTCCAAACGTTTTTATCTGCATCAAGGATTTCTTCTTTGCTTTTTCCTTGATAAAAACGAATTACAGCCAAAGGCACAATGATAAATCCTAAAAATCTAACCATCGCGCTCAACGTGATCAAGTTAAACATGCTGTATTGGAAGGCCATTGGAATTAAAATCGCCAATAAAACCGAGATAAAGAATGTCCGAATTGGGAAATTATTCTTAGTTCTCTTAGTTAATGATTTAGACAATTGGTTTTCGCGAGCCATTGCTTCCAAAATTCTTGGTGCATTGAAGCTAGAGGCAACATTGATCCCAAACATGGAAACCAAGGCGCCCACCAAAATAATATCTCTTAAGATTTCATTTTTGAAAATTGCAGCAATCGCAACAACTTGTTGAGTTGTCATCAAAGCCTTAGGATTCAAAATCATCGCAACGGCAACAACGCCAATATAGATGACAGCAATTACAAAAATTGCTAGAGGAATCGCACGCGGCAAATTCTTCTGTGGATCTTTCATATCTTCTGACCCAGAAGCAACTGATTCAAAGCCAGTAAAAGCATAAAAGGCTGACACAATTGCCATTACAAAAGTTGTCATGGTCAAAGTTGGAACAATGCGGTGGCCATTTTGAGTGATTGTATCAACTTCGCTCATATTACTTGAGGCACCCGTCGCAATCAACAAAATCACTCCAGCTACAATGATCAATACCAAGGCAGCTAACTTACCAATTGTGGCCAAGTTCATTACGTATTTAACAACTTTTTGCCCAAATAAATTGATCACAGTGATAATTGACATCAGAATGATAAAACCGACTGTTACAGTTAAAAAGTCTTCTGAATTACCACCAAAAATTGAAATTGTAGATCTCACAACCCCAACGGCCATTACTCCCCAGGCAACACTTGCTGAAAAGTAACGCACAATTCCCATATAAAAGCCAATTTTATCACCAAAAGCAGCCTTGGCATAAGCATAAGCCGCACCGGATTTGGTGACATATTTAGCAGCTGCGGCAAAAGAAATGGCTAATACCGCCGCAAAGATAGCTGCAATAAAATATACCAAGAGTGCCCTTGAACCAGCTTGTTGAACTACGCTAGCTGGCGTCAAGAAAATTCCTGAACCAATAATCGCGTTAATCGCCAACAACACTATGGACCAAAAGCCTAGTTTATCATTTTCTTTTTCACTCATAATTACCTTCTATTTTGCGTTATCGACAACCCACTTGAATAAATTGTTAATAAATTTATATTCTGGGTTATTATGCATCATTTCTGGGTGCCATTGAACCCCCACCACTGTACCGGCTGAATTCTCAATTCCTTCTACCACGCCATCAGGAGCCACGGCTACCCCGCGTAAATCAGGCGCTACACGATTAATCAACTGATGGTGGAAAGAGTTTACCATGAAGTTAGTCTTACCCAGAATAGAGGCTAATTTACTGTCTTCCTCAACTTGCATCCCATGAGTTGCCAAACTTGGATCGTGCCCTTGCATATGTTTCAAGGTATGCTCTGGACGATAAGATAGATCTTGATAAAGGGTTCCACCATGATAAACATTAATAATTTGAGCTCCACGACAAATTCCTAACACAGGAATTCCCTTTTCTTCAGCTAATTTAAGTAATCGCATATCAAAACGATCACGAGCAGGCCAAGTTTTACCCAATTTTTGTTCAGGCTCTTCACCGTAAAGATGAGGATCTACATCGTGACCCCCAGATAAAATTAATCCTTGTACATTATCTAATTGCTGCTTGATTACACCATCATCCTCAGTAAATGGAATAATGAATGGCACACCGCCATTTTTAACTACTGAATCAATATAATCTTCATTCACATAACTACGATGATAACCTGGAAAGATTCCACCATCATCGATGATCACAGAACCGGAAACTCCAATAAGTGGTTTTGTCATAAAAAAGCCCCCTAATTTAACTTATTTTTCATAAGTTCATTATAAAGTTTTTAATGAGAGTAAACAACTAAAAAACAAGCTCACCTTAACGATAAGCTTGTTGTGCATTTTATTTTTGTTTTTTGTGACGGATAACATAAATTACTGCGGCCGCAATTAAGAATAAAGCTCCAACAGTTACTGAAATTCGAGTATCCGGATTGATAAACATGAAAATCACAATGATAGTTAACATCAATAATGCAAAATAATTTGAATATGGATAGAGTGGTAACTTAAATGGATGATTCTTCATTAAGTGTGGATTCTTCTTTCTAAAACGAAGTTCTGCAAGTAAGATCACGAACCACGCTACCATCCCTGGTAAAACGGATGAACTATATACTACAACAAAGATATTAGCGAGTGATTTATTAAAGAATTGAATCAAAACATTGATCATAAAACCAATGAAAATTCCGCCAGTAATTCCCCAAATAGCATGGCTTGGAACGATATGCTTTGAAACATATCCGAAAGTCTTTGGTGCTTCACCTTCATGAGCCATCTTATATAACATTCTACTTGAAGAATAAATCCCAGAGTTTGCTCCAGAAAGTGCAGCAGTCAATACAACAAAGTTAATTACAGATGCGGCTGCAGTAATTCCTACTTTTGCAAAAGTATTTACAAATGGAGAACCAATGCTTGCAACTTGATCCCATGGATAAATTGTAACAATTACAAAAATTGCTCCCACATAGAAAATCAAAATACGCCATAAAACAGATTTTACGCTTTTAACAATGGCTTTTTGAGGATTAGCAACTTCTCCTGCAGAAATACCAATTAACTCAATTCCCTGATAGGAACCTACAATAATGGCCATCGAGAAGAGGAACCCTTTAACTCCTCCTGTGAAGAAACCACCATGGCTCCACAAGTTAGAAAATCCAATTGGATGGCCACCATTACCAAACCCAAACAAAATAACCATGAAGCCCAAAATAATCATTAAAATAATCGTTACAACTTTGATCATCGCAAACCAGAATTCCAAAGTTGCATAAGCCTTAGCACTAGCTAAATTAGCCAAAAGCAAAAAGACGATAATGATAATTCCAGCAATCCAATCGGAAGTTCCCTTCCACCAAAAACGTAAATATTCGGTTGTAGCCACAACTTCTGAAATACCAACTACGATATATTGAAAAACGTTGGCCCATTCAGCCAAATACCCTGCAATGGGATGGACATGTTCAGAAGCATAATCCGCAAATGAACCTGTTCCTGGATCCACATACAACATTTCTCCTAAAGCTCGCATAACGATATATAAAATTAGCCCTACAAACATGTAAGCTAATAGTACTGATGGACCAGTCCATTTAATTGTGGAAGCCGATCCCATAAACAGTCCAACACCAATCGCTCCCCCAAGGGAGATCATTTCCATTTGCCCAGCAGTCATCGATCGTTTTAACTCGGGCGCCTTCTTCTTACTCATAAATGTATCCCTCTCAACTTATTTCCCTGGAAATAGTCTAATTCATCCTAACCTTAAGCTTTATGCTTTTCTACAAAACCATAGATTCCCCATAAGATTGCAATAAAGACAGCCGATAAAATAAGTGGCAATCTTGTAGAAGGAATAAAGAATAAAATTACTAACACTGCAAAATAAAAGACAATTGTAATCCAGCTCGTAATTGGATACCCTGGCATTCTAAAACTGCCAAGATTATCTTTATTCTTTTGACGATATTTAATGTGTGCCCACATAATAATTATCCAAACCACCACAAAGTTGATAGTTGAAACTGTAGATACAATGTCAAAAATTTTAGCTGGCATCAAATAATTCAGAATAACGATAACAAACAAAATTAGTGATGAAGTGGTTAAAGCGTTATTAGGAACTGCCTTATTACTTAGTTCACCAAGTCTCTTGGGAGCATTTCCACCACGAGCTAGTGAGTAAAGTGAACGACTAGTTGAAAAAATCGCACTATTAGTAGCTGACATTGCCGCAGTTAAAACGACAAAGTTTAAAATTCCCGCTGCTCCTGTAATTCCAATTGCTCCGAAAACTTGCACGAATGGACTAGAACTCGTTTTTATTTGATCCCATGGATAAACAGACATAATTGCAAGCATTGATCCTACATAAAAAAGTCCAATTCTCACTGGTAAAGTATTGATAGCTTTTGGAATGTCTTTTTCAGGATCAGCAGTTTCACCAGCTGTAAGCCCCACAATTTCTACCCCAACAAAGGCAAAAACTACCATTTGAAAGGACATGAAGAAGCCCCAAACTCCAGTTGGGAAAAATCCCCCATGATTTACTAAGTTAAGCAGGGACACTGGGCGCCCTTCTACTTTTGTTCCTAGCAATAAAAGTACAGCCCCAGTAAGAATTAAAGCTACAATGGCAAGAACTTTAATCATTGAGAACCAACTTTCAAGTTCACCAAAAAGTCCTACATTTACCATATTAACGAGCATCAATAACACAACAATTACCAATGGCCCGACCCATTGTGGCATTGATGGGAACCAATACTTTAAATAAATCCCTGTGGCGGTCAAGTCAGCCATCGCCAAACTGAGCCAACATGCCCAGTAAGTCCATCCTGCAACAAATTCTACGCGATCGCCCAAGTATTCCTTAACAGCATCTAAAAATGAGTGTTTTTTTGTATCCGCTAAAATTAATTCTCCCAAGGCTCTCATCATGAAAAATGTGATGATCCCGACGATTAAATAAGACAATATAATGGAAGGACCAGCACTGCGAATAGCCGAACCAGAACCCAAAAACAGTCCTGTACCGATGGCACCTCCAATCGCAATCATCGTAACATGGCGGCTTTTAAGCCCTCGTTTCAGTTTATTCTCTTCGCTATCCACATTCTGCGCCTCCTTATGAAAAAGGCACCTCTAGTAATCGAAACTTTACTAAGGCGCCGTTTCATTAATCTTGAATTGTTTTTTCATTATAAAAATTTTAATGAAAATTGTCAATTACTAAAATTAATGGTATTTACTAAAAATTATCATTTTTAACTCGATTATTCCAATAAGTAGTAAAAATAACCACAATCGCTAAGAGGATTAACCACCACAAATCGCTGACCAAAAAACCAGCCATATAACCTAGTGGAATCCAGCCCAGAAGGACAATTGCCGTGAGCACCCATGCTAGCATCCCGCGGTAAATCTTGAGCCAGTTTAAAACAATATAAACTAAATCTAAAATTGCCAGAATAATGAAGCCCCAAATAGTCACATTTTGTCCCCAATCAGGCATCCCTGCAATTGAACCACCACTAACTGCAAGAACCATAACCGTCAAAAACGCAACATAGGAAAAAACAAATGTAATAAATAAATGTAAAAATACCAAAAGAACATTAGGGCCATCTTTAAAGCTATCAAGATTGAAGTAGATCAATCCAATAATGGCAGGAAGGGCACATAACACTCCTCGCGTCATAATCCACCCTGCACCATCAGTCGGAATTCCCAACGGAATCCCAGCCATTGATTGAGCAAGTGACAACACAAAGGTAATAACTAAAGCAATTTCCATTACCGGTTTAGCCCATTTTTGACTTTTAAGTAACCAAAAAGTAATTGCTGCAATGAAAAAGAGCAAGCCATAAATTACAGCTAAGACTGTCGTCTTTCCAGGAAAATTAATAATTATTGCAATTAAGCCATCAATAATTGATAAAATCGTCAAAACAATCTTAACTGCAAACTCAAAACGATTAGTATGCATAATTCTTATCCCCAAACTAAATAAACTTTTTACCTATAATAATTATACAAGTTTGAAGACAACAAAAAAGGATATTCCCTGGGGAATATCCTTTTAGTTTAAGTAGTTAGAATTGGTTATTAATTATTTGTCAGCCTTTTTTTCGACTTTCTTGTCTTTAGGTTCTTTAATTTCACCGTCTGCTACTTCTGCTGGAGCAACCAAGTCTAAGATTGATTTACCGTTCATGTACAAATGCTTCTTGTCAGCAGTAAATTCGATCTTTTTAGTTTCAGGTTCCTTCATGATCAACTTAGCGATTGGAGTTTGAAGATCTTGTTCTACAACTCTTCTAAGTGGACGAGCACCAAACTTCTTGTCATAACCTTTTTCAGCGATAACTTTCTTAGCTTGGTCTGATACAGTTACTTCTACGCCCTTCTTAGCTAACATGTGTGACATTCTCTTCAAGTAAATGTCAATAATCTTATCCATGTCTTTTTCATTTAATGAGTTGAATGGAACAATAGCGTCAAGACGGTTCAAGAATTCAGGTCTGAAGTAGTTTTCAAGAGCTGAGATCAACTTATCTTGGTCTACCTTGCCATCCTTCAAAAGCTTGTCTGAGAAACCAGCGTTTGAAGTCATGATCAAAATAGTATCCTTAAATGAAACAGTTCTACCTTGTGCGTCAGTTAAACGACCGTCATCCATAATTTGGAGAAGTGCGTTGAAGACTTGTGGGTTAGCTTTTTCAATTTCATCGAACAAGATTAAACTGTATGGTTGGTGACGAACCTTTTCAGTTAATTGACCACCTTCGCCATAACCAACGTAACCTGGAGCTGAACCAATTAACTTGTTAACAGCCATTTGGTCTTGGTATTCTGACATGTCAAGACGTACGAAGTGATCCTTGTTACCAAAGACGTTGATTGCTAATTGCTTAGCAAGTTCAGTCTTACCAACACCAGTAGGTCCAGTAAGAAGGAATGAACCAGTAGGTCTGTCGCTGTCTTTGAATACTTGCTTACGAGCAATAGCGTCAGTGATTACATCGATTGCCTTGTCTTGGTCAATAACTACGCTCTTTAATTTCTTAGCTAAGTCTAAGTTCTTTTGAGCTTCGTCAGCATGTAATTCACTCATTGGGATATTAGTCTTTTGTTCAATAATGCGGTAAATATCCTTAGCAGTTACAACTGGAGTTTCAACCTTGTCTACATGCTTTAATTCTTTTTGTAATTTGTCAATTTCTTTCTTGAGTTCAGCAGCCTTGTCATAGTCTTCTGCTTTAGCAGCTTCAGCCTTCTTAGCTTCAAGTGCATGAATGTGAGTTTGTAAACTTTCTTCATCTGCAGGTTCAACTAAGAGAGCCTTCTTAGCACCAGCTTCATCCATCAAGTCAATTGCCTTGTCTGGTAAGTAACGGTCTGGAATGTATCTTTCTGATAATTCAACAGCAAGTTTCAAAGCATCTTCATCATATTTTACATGGTGGAACTTTTCATACTTGTCCTTAAGACCTTCCAAAATCTTAATAGCAACTTGAATTGAAGGTTCTGGAACTTGAACAGGTTGGAATCTACGAGCAAGTGCTGGATCCTTTTCAATTCTTTGATATTCACTAGTAGTAGTGGCACCAATTAACTTAAGGTCACCACTTGCAAGTGCTGGTTTCAAAATGTTAGCAGCATCGCCATTGTTAGTTTCAGAGTCAGTAGAACCTGCACCAACAATGTTGTGTAATTCATCAATGAACAATACAATGTTAGGATCATTCTTAGCCTTGTCAATAACCTTCTTTAATCTTTCTTCAAAGCTACCACGAAGACTAGAACCTGCAACCATATCGTTAATGTTAACAGCGATAATGTGCATATCCTTCATCTTAGCTGGAACATTGCCTTCTGCAATTCTTTGTGCTAAACCTTCTACGATAGAAGTCTTACCAACACCAGCAGGTCCGATTAATACAGGATTGTTCTTCTTTCTTCTTGAAAGGATTTCAATTACATTGTCAATTTGTTCGTCACGGCCAATTACTGGGTCAAATTTGTTGCTCTTAGCTTGTTCTACTAAGTCCACACCAATTGGCTTTTCTTTTTGTCCTTGAGGAACTTGTTGCATAGTTTGTGGAGTTGCACCGCTCATATTGCTTGAGTAATGAATTGGAATTGAACCATTTGATTTTCCAAAATCATCATTAAAGAATGAACTGTTCAATTCGTTAAATAAGTTGTCGAAATCATTGTTAAAGTATGCCATATTCGCAAACACTCCCTACTTCAAATTGTATTTTTAGCACTCTAGTTAGTCGAGTGCTAAACCTTATATTTATAGTATAGCAAGTTTTCCACAGATTGCAAGTATTTTTTGAAAAGTTTTCCACAGATTTTTTATAGTTTGTTAAAGTTGTTGATTAAAACAAGTTAGATATTGTTGTGGCAAGACTTTAGACGCTTCACAAGCAACATGAAAAAACTCGTGTATACGCCAACAGTTTCTACACGTCAAGTGTACCACTGAATAACTAGAAAACAATATAAAAACACTCGAATATAAAAAGAGTCTGAGACCAATCTCAGACTCTTACTTATTTCTTCTTACTTTTCTTTATTCGTTTTTGATTAATATCATTTTTTGGAACTGGATTTGGAACTTTCTTCTGTAACAAATATTGCTTCATCACTTCAACCACTTGCTTATTCTGTGGCAAATCCGAGTGTCCTGCACCGGCCCCAGTTACCGTGATTTCCATAAAGCTCTTTACTTGATTTTGAAAAACATACTTAGCTGCAGCCACACTAGCT
This sequence comes from Lactobacillus intestinalis, assembly GCF_024397795.1. Lineage (NCBI taxonomy): Bacteria > Bacillati > Bacillota > Bacilli > Lactobacillales > Lactobacillaceae > Lactobacillus > Lactobacillus intestinalis. The sequence goes on from NZ_CP072983.1 coordinate 1,619,404, forward strand.
TCAGGAACAATTCCATCTGATTCATAACTTTCTCCACCAGTTAAAGAATAAACAATAAGCGATTTAGGAATTCGCTTCTTATATTTAATAAAATCACTCAACATCTGCGTTTTATGATTAATATTGCTTTCATTAAAATTAAACGGAGAGGCCAAGGTCATCAATCTTTTTATTTTAATTTCAGAATTATAATCTGCATAATAATGCTCTAGCCAATACGTCCACACTAGTCCTCCATTTGAGTGACCAAAAGCCTTAAAATTATTAAACTTGTAAGTTTGCGACACTTGATAAAACGCCATATCTAGCCATTGAGCTTGCTTTTTAATGTTATTATAGCCATCTTTATTATTCTCAAAACCAATCACAATAATTGGTTCATTATCTCCACGATTAATAGATCCAGAATAATGTAATTTGCCATCCGTACTTACTTTTACCTTTAAAACACTATGTGGATGCTGGGTATCTTTATTTAAGAGAGTAATTAAAGGATTAAATCTCTCAGTCGTTGCACTGGAGCCTGGAACCATTACAATTGGTGACACCAAAGATTTACGACGCTCTGCTCGATCATGGTTGGTCTTTTTCATCCAAGAATAGGCTGGAATGGATAAAGCCACCATAATTGCAAAAATTACAATCAACCATTTTATATTGGATTTATTTAGCATAACGATCCTCTTCCTCATCATAGACAGTTAACTTTTCTGCAATTCGCTGGCCAATTTGAATAACCGGAATCATCAACACTACATCTAAAGTAAACAGTAAAAGTGTAAAAATGAAAGTCGGCCAATTTCCATTAGATCCAAAAAAGGAAATCAAAATTCCTGGCGTCCCAGACAAAACAGGATATACACTTGGAGAAATTAATCGCAAACTTATTGCTCCAGCTGCAATAAGTTCATTCAAGGCAGGGATCAACAAACATGGCAATAAATAAATAGGATTTAATAAAATAGGTAGTCCAATAAATAGGCCGTTAGGAGATCCAAAAGCCACTGGCAGCAAGTTTGCTTTAGCTACCGCTTCAATTTCTCGATTATGAGTATAAATTAAGATTACAACTGTCAAAGCCAACACAATACTTGCATCTCCCATAATCCCATAAGAGTGAACCATTGAACTACCTAAGTATTTATATGGGACATCCTGAGCATTTCCATGACGAAGGGCATAATTCATATTCGCTAAAGCTGCCCCACTATTAGTAGAGGTGGTAAGTGAAGTAAGTGGATAACCAATTCCACCCCACCACAAAAATGATGTCAGCATTGTTAATAGAATGATTATCAACAAATTGTTTGAATTTTCTAAACTACTAATAATTGACTTAAAGTAATAAGTATCAAGAAGTCTAATTTTGAACAAATAGATAATTACCCCTAAAACTAGCCCCAAAGCTACCGAAGCAATTGTAGGCAAGAGGGCGTTCCAGGCTCGGTGTTGGATTCTTAAAACATGTTCAGTGCGTGAAGGGACATAATTTTTACCCAAAAAATGAAATACTTGACCCACAATATAGCCCACACACAAGGCGAGTAAGATTCCATTAATACTCAAAATTCTAGAATAAAAATTAGCCTGCATAGAGTTAGAGCGACTAAATTCACTTAAATATGAACAAAAAGTGATTACGATTACGGAAGCAATCCCCGCCATCGTAGAATCTTTTTTATATAATCTTGCGGTATAAACTGCCGAAAAATAAGCCGCATAAATTCCAAAAATCCCAAAAGTCACCTTGACCATTCCAGCACTAACAGCATTTCCAGCATTCCAAAATACATCTGGCATCGTATAATCAAAGTTAAAAATATTGTAAATCAAACTATCTGGTGAAAAGATACCATCTTTTAATAATTGAAAATAAGCTCCTATTGTTGCCACCGGCATCAGCATTACTAGTGTCCGTTGTACTACTCTAAAAAATGACCGTCTTCTCAGCCAAACAAATACTTGAGTCACTCTATCTATCATTTGTATTCTTTCCTTTTTTACATAATAAGTTTAATTATAGTACTGCAAAACTTAGAAAAATAGTCAATCCTTAGCAAAATGATATAATGTAGGTAAGTTATTTAGAGGTGAAATTATGGCACGGAAAAAAATTGAATTAAACGAAACAACACAAACATTAGTCACCAAATATATTGAAGATACTGGAATTGATTTTAATGAGCTCGCTAACAAAGCCCTTAAAGATTACATCGTAAATAAGCTTACCCCAAATGAAGTTAAAGCCGCTTTGAAAAATTCCGGCAAAGAACCATCTAAGTTTCTAGATGAAATCTTGCAAAACAATATCCATAAAGATTGGAATTTATAAGCAATAAAAAGCCCCTGAGGGGCTTTTTTAATTATTCCAATCCATCATTCGTTGTTGCGCTTCAGGATAAGCAGCCCGATCATGAGCTGCATCAGTAATAATTTTATCAACCACAACCAAATTATCCTTTTTAGTAAATAGAATTCTCATTCCTAATTCTTCATTTACCATTTCCCGGGAAATTCCCAATTTATCTATTTTCAGATGATCTAAGCCATGATCTATGAATGTTCTTTGTGCACCAGTTAATATATCGTACTTTTTCTTTGCTTGTGGGGAAAATCTTAATTCTATCATTTTTTCTCCCACCCATCTTTCTTATTGACTAAAGTTGCCTTTTTAGCTCGATCGCCTCTAACTTCTTCATCTGGATACGTCTTTTTCTTTTCTTTATCCATAAAAAACACCACCTTCTACCTAAATTATATAGAAAGCGGTGTTTATTTTATGTTTTTACACTTAAAAATATATTTTATTTAAGAAATTGATCTCCAGCAAGTTTACGATAGAAATTAGCCTTGGTTTGACGATAATATGGAGTAATCCAGATAAAGCCAATTCCAGCCGTTACAATTCCTAAAATTGCCCATCCAAGAAAACTCAAATCCAAAACAAATAAGTCAGTCTTGTGACCATCCATCAATTCACGACTCTTAGTAATAGCCTCAGTAGCTGTAGGTGTTTTGCCTGAGTCATATAAATCTTTCATAATGTATGGCGTCATGGAATAGGAATAAGATTTTACAATTCCAGGAATTACTAATAAGATGTACCATAACATCAAGAAAATCTCATACAATAAGTAGGTTAATAGAGTTGAGAGGAATTTACCTGCGGTAAAAGCAGAAAACATCCCTTTAAAGATATTCGGGGTTTCACCACTATCTCTAAATTTCAAGATAGTATAGGCTACACTCCACAATATCATCCCAATAAACAAACTTAAGATAATTGATAACAAGTTCCATCCCCAAGTAGAAAACGGATTTTGAACATAAGTGTAATAAAACGTGTCATGAATTGTTTTATAGATAACATCATATACTCGATCACGTCCAGTTTGAGCATAATTTACAATATCTTGGGCTATATAAATAATAATCGAAGCAACTAAGGATAAGGCCACAGCCCATAACCAGTTACCACGAAGCTGATTCTTTGCCTCTTGCTTTAATTCTGCTCTACTCATAATTTATCCTCCAAAAAATTATTCTCTCCCCTAATTCTAACCCAAAGTTCAATTTTTGCACTAAAAAAGCCTAATTCCACCAACACGGAACTAGGCTCACACAGTGTGTACCGTTACCTCTGACCACATATAGAAGATAACATTTTCGCTACCGGAGAAAATGACTACTACCAGTAACGGTACAAGAAGATTTTAGCATTCAAATTATTAAAAAACAACTCTTACATACTAAAAGAGCAAGGGCTTCCCTTGCTCTTCTTTAATCCATTGTTAGTAACATTGACATAATGCTCGTGACACGTTTTTTCATTTCTCTAAACTTACCACTAGTCGTATGATTATTTTGAATTACTATCATAGTTTGTGCATCCTTAGTCGAACGCATAAAGGTGTAATAACCTTCACCAGCACCATTTGCTACTTTAAATTGTGGTTTATTATAGAAACCACCATTGTAATAACTTGGAGCCTTTCCAGTAAACAAGATATCACGACTTTGTTTAGTCAATACATTACCTGTCAGGATATATTTAATTGTTTTTGCTAGATCATGGTTTGACATTACAATCGAACCTGCACCTAATTCATTATGGGCTGCCTTAACAGCTTTAGAATGCTTTACTCTTACAAATTCACCGTCGACATATTCATGCCCTGGCACCCAATTACTCTTTTTAAGTTTAGCCTTACTCGACCACAAGAATTCAGTATGCTTTAAATTCAGTGGCTGAATAAAGGTTTCTCTGAATAATTGCTCATAAGATTTATTCTCAAGCTGCGACATAATGCCACATAAGTAAACATAGTTCACAGAGGTATAATGCCATTTCCCAAGCATATTTTTATCAAAAACTGTGTATTTAACATCATGGTCAATATTCTTTTTATCAGAAATAAACTTCTTTGTGCCTAACTTTTTACCAGGTTGAATATCAAGTCCAGATGTCATATTCAATAAATTGCGAATCTTGACATACTCTGCACCAGGTACAGTAGGATAAAACTCACTTAAACTATCATCAAGTGAAAGCTTACCCTTTTCTACCTCACGCATTACCATCGTCGCAGTCATTGATTTTTGCACAGAATTGATCAAATAACTAGTGTCAGTCTTATTGTCAGTAGCATAATTTAACCATGGAATCCCATCTTTAATTACTAAAGCAGATCCCTTAATGCCCAGACGATGAATTGCCTGTCGCACTACTTGTCTTTTAAACGTTCTTTATTAGATAAATCTACTTTTTTAACGTTTGTTTTGTTTTGCCAATTCTTAGAGTAGTAGTAATTATTCAAATCATAATTATACTTACGGTTTGGCAATGCCATAAATGGTTTAACCGCTTGGTCTACTGCAATCCAACCATTCCAACCAAGGTGAATAGTATCTTGCATGAAGTACTTCTTAGCGCCATCCTTGGAAAGGTCAGCGATGTTTTCAAATCCTTGACTAGTCAATTGCTTTTCCATCTTAGCAACGGATTCTTGATACATTGATTGAGATAAACCAGTGTATTTAGCCCATTTTGCATTAATTGGTGGAATAATGAACAACACATTAGTGTGTTGCTTAGCAAATTGGTTAAGCATCAATTGGAAATCACCGTATTCAGGAGATTGAGTATAGTTAAAGTTTCGTTGACTACCCTTTAACTTCTTTAGCACCTTTTTAGAAAGACGCGTTCTGTAGAAAGTGTTGTCAATTCCCAAATTATTGGAATTAGTATGCATTTCTGCTTGTTCATCAGCGACTTTCTTCAAAGCTGCAACTGAATATTTATCAGGTAAAAGCTTAGCTCTTCGACGAATCTTTTGTACACGGTCACGAAGTTGGAATGAACTAAAGAAAGTATCTTCATTAGCTAACATTTGACGACGACCTTGTAACAAGAAACGATCCCAACTAGATAATTTTTTACCTGCCGCAATCTTCTTCAAGCCTGACTTGATAATTCCCGCCTTAATATCTGGCATATCAAGCAAACGTTGAGCTGCATAACGGTCCGCCTTATTGTTTTTAGCTTTGAGTAAAAACATAGTTGTTTGAAGCGGAGAGTAGTACAAGCTAAAGGCTTGAGGGTTTTGACCTTGTTTTGTAAACCATTGTGGTGAAATAATGACGACAGCTTTTCTATTCTTAAGTTGTTCACTAGTACCTTGCATTCCCACAAATTGAGCCAAGCTTTGACTACCTGGCCCACCAAGTAAGAATGGACGATAATTACGCTTGTACTTTTCAGCGATTACGCTTGGGTGAAGCGGGTCCATTCTGGATAATTCACTAGAACCATAAAATGGTACATAGCCATCTTCGTAGGCTTCTTGCTTCATTTTTACACCCTTGAAGACAGTAGTTGTCTGTGAATTAGCTGCTTGGAAAATAGAATCCTTTGAGAAAGTTCTTTCCCAGGGAATAAGGAATACTATGATCAGCAATATAAAAGCGCAAAGAACTGGGCCAAAAATTTGCCACAGCCGGCGTTTATTACTCATTTTCTAAGCTTTCCACCTTTGCCACAATCTTAGCTGGGGTATCCCATTCAGCACGGTTAAATTCTGAAACTGGAACATCAATATCGAACTTTTCTTGTAAACTTAAAAGCATTTGAACACTTGCCATTGAGTCAAGCAAACCATTGTCAAAAATGTTTTCGTCCATTTGATCTGACAAATCTTCACCAGTTAAATCGTTTAAAATGTCTAAAACTTCTGCTTTTGTATCCATAATTAAAAACCTCTATTCACTAAACTATATTTTATTGCCATCCGAACCATAATTGGCTAAGGAATCCGGAGAAAATCAAGAAACTGAAACATACTACATTGAAAGTTAAGAAAATAGCGAACCATTCCGTAAACTTGTTGTGTGGAATTTGTCCCTTGTGTTTCTTCTTGAATCTTAGCCATACATCATTGATACAGATCGCAGTGGCATGGAATATACCATACACAATATAATACCACGTAAGTCCGTGCCAGAATCCCATTATTAAGAATAATAGAAAATATGATACTTGTGACAATCTGATTCTATTCTTAAAGAGCTTTTTCTTCATTGCAAAGAAAGTAAAGCGCATGTAAATGTAGTCACGGAACCAGAATGAAAGTGTCATATGCCAACGATTCCAGAAATCTTTGATGTTTTTGGAAATAAATGGCTTATTAAAGTTCATTGGGGTATGAATGCCCATGAAGTAGGAAATTGACACTGCAAATAATGAATAACCTGCAAAGTCAAAGAACAAATACATACTGTAGCAGTACATATAAGCTACAACCCACCATGAAAGCTTCAAACCACCATTCGCATTTCCGGCAAGAAGTGCGGCTTGGCTGATCTTTGGAAGCCAATAAGTTCCAAAGAACCAACCAATTATAAATTTGTACAAGAATCCTTGGAATAAATATCTAACCGCAAATTGCAAGTCAGTAATGTACTCATCCCTACTTGGCGCTTTATCAAAGTCCTTTTTAAATCTACGATAACGATCAATAGGACCTGATGAAATTGTAGGGAAGAATAGCAAGAATCTTGCATAGGTGAGAGGATCAACCTTTTTAATTGCTCCGTCTCGCATTTCCATGATTACTTGAACATTCTTAAACGTAATGTAAGAAATACCTAAGAATCCAATAACGAATGGAATACTCTTAACTGGAAATGCAGTCAATACTTTAACTATTGAGAGGGGTATAATTGCCAAAATTACGGCTAAATAAAATACCCAAGTTTTATTCTCTTTTTGACGATAATTCTGATAAAAGAAAGTAATGGCAAATTCATATACTAAATAAACCAATAAATTTATTCCCTGTTGCCAGTGAGAACCATCAAAAATTAAGAACAAGAATACCAATGAAAAGATTGCTTCATAAGTCTTAAAACGTTTGCCGTGATAAAGACCAATGATCATTGGAATTAAAGCAATCATCAAATAGATGAAGTATTGTGGATTTGCATAAGGTTGTAAGTTAATGAAATTAAAATTCACTACTTATTAACCTCCTTAATGACAGCCTTAATATCCACTTTACCGTTTTGTGAAATTGGTAATGCATCCCGATATACATAACGCTGTGGAATCATATAAGGCATAACATTTTTAGCAAGATCTTCACGAATTAATTTAGTTAATTCCGCGTCTGAATACTTACGACGAACGCCGTCCTTTAATTCAATTTCAGCCACAATTTGCTTAACTGTATGGTCTTTATTGTATTTAGGTGCAGCGACACCGTAACGAACTAAATCGTTCTTAGTTAAATAGAAATTGATTTCTTCAAGTTCGATTCGGTAACCGTTAAATTTAATTTGGAAGTCAATTCTTCCACGATAAAAGAGCATATCGCCATCAAAGAATCCAGCATCCCCAGTACGATAACTTAAGTACTTATCGCCATCTTTCTTAAAGAAAGCAGCTTCGGTCTTTTCAGGATTATTCATATAACCCTTAGAAACACTAGGACCTTCAATGATAATTTCACCTTCACCTGGTTTATCACCTTTGGAAGTATCAATAGTAATTCTAGTGTCTTCCTTAGCTCTACCAATTGGTAAACGATCGTACTTTTCAAGAACTTCATCAGTAATTTCAACTTGAGTTACGGCAACTGTAGTTTCAGTAGGGCCATAAGTGTTGAAAATATGACTGTTAGGGAACTTCTTCTTAAGCATTGCTGCTTCACTGTGTGGTAATTCTTCTCCACAGAACAAGAAGTGAGTTAAATCTGGGTGATGTTCACCGTCAAAAGTTCTATCTAAGAAACACATTTGTGCAAATGATGGCGTAGATACCCAAACATTGAATTGAAGCTTAGGTAAGGTAGCAAACAATTGCGCAAAGTTTTGAGTTACATCGTGTGGTAAGACTACTAGTTTTCCCCCGGCAACAAGTGCGGGGTAAAGGCTCATTACTGATAAATCAAATGAATATGGAGCTTGAACCAAAAAACTAGGATTTTCAGGTAAATCAAAATCAGTCAATTCCCAGTTTACAAAGCTGAGTAAATTCTTATGACTAATTTGAACTCCCTTAGGCTTACCAGTAGTTCCTGAAGTAAAGATAATGTAGAAATTATCATCATCCTCAACGAAGTTCTTTTCGTCAATATCGTAATTTCCATCTTCAACTTCATCAGGCTTAACAACTTGAACGCCATTCAAATCAATATCTGGCAATTCATCAATTGCTAAAACTACTTCTGACTTAGACACCTCTTGAATCATGGTCAAACGCTCAGCGTTAGAATAACTAGCGATTGGAATATAAGCATGACCTGACTTAACACATCCTAAAAAGCTTGCAACCATTTCAAAGTTTTGGCCACCCCAAATCATGATTGGAGCTTTATCTGGAATATCCAAACTAGCAATCTTATGTGCCCAAGCATCTGAACGCTTTTTAAGATCACCGTATGTGTTAGTTTGACCAAGATAATCGTAAGCGATTCTATCTGGATCGCTTGTTGATATTTCGTCAATCTTCTTAATTACATCTTTAATCATCCAATAGCACCTACCTTAGAATTCGTTATAAATAAAGTGAACTGAGTTAAGACCACTGTATTCATACAAATAAATTAGAGCCATTAGGATAGCAAAGTAAATAATTGTCTTCAGAACAAACATTCCAACTTGCTTGCCCCGAGAGCCAACTTTTTGTTTTCTTTCCATATTTCTCCCTCAGTAACAATAGATTTACTTACGCCTATACTACTACAATGACTAGTAGCAAAAAGGCACTTACCTAATATTTTAACAAATTTAAACAATTAGCCAAAATACTATTAACATTAATCTCTTTACTAAAAGCGCTTTACATACTCTGCTTCCGGCAATTATAGTATGCAAAGCAAAGTGGAATAAAGATGACAAATGAGACAAAAATGATTGCAAAAATCATTAACTTCATTATATTTCCAGCTTTTGTCCAACGACTACTTTTAGCTGTCGATAGTAAATATACCGCAAAAATGACAATTATAACCAATTCAGCTAAAAATATATAAGAATATGGTGCGCTAGAGTTCTGCAACATTGCTAAATATACGCTTGCCGGCAATAAACAGAACCAGCCTGAAAAGCGCAACCAAAAAAGACGTCTTTTGTTGTACTTTTGAATTTCCATAATTCCTTCCTTCTTTAATTACCAAATAATGCATTAATATTTAAGGATAATATTCTATCCATAATCATTATGTGAGGCTTAGCATAAATTTTAGAACCAGATTCAAAAATACACAATAGCTGACCCTTATATGCGGTAATTTGTTCCAAATATGGCGGCATATCGATCACCAGCTCCGCATTCTTTTCATCAAGAGCATTTAATGCGGATGTTGGGAAAATATAAAGTTTGGAATCTCCACTTCCATAAGATTGACTAAGGAAGATTTTATTGTCATAAATAGCCAATCCTTGAATCTGTTTATCCATAGAGGTTTCACCACTAGGGTCGGACCATTCGACGGCCCCCGTCACGGCTCTAATTTCATTATTAGTAATTGAGCCCTTATTTTTTCCACTGCGAGCAATTGAGTAAGCTGCAACTCGACCGTGACCATACATATTAAAAAATCCCACAAATAATTGATCATCATAATAAGTTACAGCAGATGCTCTTTCCATACTAGGAATTGAAATTTGATTATTGTATTCAATAGGAAGATGCTCATTTTCTTTATATTTTTCTAGAGTTTTCAACGTAAATGACATCAAAGCGGAACTATCACCAAGCGACCCGGTTACCCAAATATTCTTCGCAACTGGGTCATAGGCAATTCCCCCTAAGTGGGGTTTTCCTTTAACCTGAACTGTTTTGATATATTTACCCGTTTTTTTATCTAAAACATAAATAACTGAAGCATGCTTATGTGCACCATCATAAGCGGTAATCAAGATGTACTTTCCAGCAACCGTAATTCCTTGTGGCGTCATGCTATCGGCAGTATCCCACTTTTTAGTTTCAAAATTATAGCTTTTAGTTGAAACGAGGCCTGGAATAACTGCATCTTTTCCATCCCAAGTTCTTGGTGGAACATAATTAGCCGTCTTATTGATAAAAGAATAGCGCTGACGCAGTTCTTTTTGATATGCAGGTAGTTTATGCCAAGCGGCATTGGTATTAGTACCATCTTTTGCTTTGACTACCGTGGGGCGTGTTTTTTGTAATTCCTGGTTTTGCCACCATTGATAACCATAATAACCTCCTACTCCAATCCCTGACACGACGAGCAATATTAAGAATAAGCGAAACAAAATTTTGCCTATTTTCTTCAAGACAACTTTCTTCCTCTCTAGTTATTCCAATACTTTCAATACATTATACGCAAAAATAATAGAGACGTGCGATGCTAGTTAAATTATTTTAAGTAATGAAAAAGTCAAATCTCGTTAGATTCGACTTCCATACGTAATATTAAAAAGTATCTGGCTAGAGTGAATTGCCTTTGACTTATAACAATTTTACTTAAAAAGCTGATGCATTACATCTTCGAATTCAAACTTCGTAACATATTGATGTGTACAAAAAATGCTCATATTACTAGATGGAGTAATCTTATCTCTATACTTTTTTTCTTTAGCCAAATGGCGAGCTCTACCTTCAATTAATTTTTCAAAATCTAAAATAATATTATTCATGATATAATTTTCCTTTTCTTATTCCAATGGTAACCAATTAAATTCATCAGATTGATCCAATGATCTAAGCAAAGTTAACAATCCTGCACTTCCATACGAAAAATTAAGGCTTAACTTATAACCATATTTCCCAGGCAATAAGATTTCATTATCATTAGAAACTAAATATTGATTTAAAGCTTCTAATGAATAATTTAACATAGTAGAATCGCCATCCATAGCCAATGCATTAGCTAAAGGGATCACTCCACTATAACCAGACATTAATGTTTCCATATATGTGCAATAAGTGAAGCAGGTCTTTTTTAATTTTTCAAATGACGGCTGATACTTTTGCTTAAACAGGTTATCTTCTCTCATATACTTATGCATTAACAACGCTAAACCAAAAGTTCCATTTTCTAAATACGGTATTAATCTTTCAAACCCACGAGATTTATCAGTAACTACTAAATTAATTTCTCCTTCAGAATGTTTCTGCAAAATATACGTAATTATTTCTTCTGCCTTTTTATTTTCCCCCAGACGCCAAAATAAATAACTGACACCTCCCCAACCTGTTAATAGACCCACATCTTCATCTTCAAAATCACTAAAATTCACACTCTCCCATCTTGATAAGAGCAGATCTGTAATTTTTTTAGTTATTTCGGGATATCTGTTTCTTAATATGAATGCTATACCGCTTAATCCTGTGGCCAAGGAATTATCTTCAATAGTTAAATCAACCTTTTTTGAAATAAGGTCTAACAATTGATCAGCCAAATCATTATAATTTAGCTTTTCTAAAACTTGGGCTAATCCACCGATTCCATTAAATAATCCCAATACGTTAGTTTTTCTGGAAATATCGATAATATTATCTTGATTTTCTTTAATCCACTTATTAAGACTTTGATCATCCTTATCGTCAATACCCCATAGAACACCTGCAGCTCCTGTAGACAAATTTAATAAATTTATTGGATCATCATTCTTATCAACTAATCCTGGAACTAGTGCTAATTTATTAAAGTTTAAATGATTTAAAATTCCTTTGGTCAATCCTGATTTAAAATAATTAACTGTAGGTCTATTTAAGTCTTTAGAAGGTATTGTCATAAAGTTTTTGAAAAAGATAGGCTCTTGCTCATCAACATTAATATCAAAGTTTCTTAAAAAACTAACCACATCTTTGCCAAAATAATCACTAATCCATTCACGGTGTTTAGCAATTATATTGGGAGCAATATCTGCTACTGGAATGATTGGCAAAAATAGGTAATATGCTATTCGCATTAAAGCAAAGTTATCTGCTTCACCAAATGTTTTTACTCCCGTAGATACAAAGCCTGCAGTTGTTAATCCAGGAATATATTTTTGATCAATCAAACCTGCATTTTCAAAATCAATTAACCTAACAACTCCCTCATCAGTAATTAAGATATTGCTCAAAGAAAGATCTCCAATAGCAATCCCGTGACTATGAATTTCCTCTATAATTCTTTTTAGTTGTTGCAAAATATCTTTGACTTTCACTTTATATTTATTTCTCTTTTTAGCATCCTCCAGAATAAATGGAAAGTCAGTCGGCAATAATTCTTCTAAGCTTCGTCCTTCAATATATTCTTCCACCAAAAAATGATGTCGCCATGAAGTAAAATCAGCATAACAATTGACTACAGCAGAAATATCTCTCAATTTTTTTAAAATTATTGCTTCATTCTTTACCCTTGTAAAGCCATCTTTTTGATTAGCATCTAGACCTGCGTGCTGTCGACCTTCTTTTAAAACAACTTTTTTATCATCTTTCAAAGCTAAGTAAACCCCACCGGCATTACTAAAATGCAAAGCAGACCTCACCTTATATTTCGATAAGGGTAAAAAAGTACGAGAATCTGGAAAAACATTCTTTTTAAAAAAAGGAGGATCGGAAACAAAATTAGGTTTTTGATAATATGGTAATCTCTTATCTTCATGCTTCTTCCCATTTGAATCATAAATAGCAGGTATCTTTTTCCCATCCTTAGATACAATATAGATTGGTTTAAAACCCCCATATCGAAAATAAACATTGCTTTCTTGCCAATTTTGATCACTTAAGATATAAGGTCCTAAATCGAAATGCATAGTTAACTTTTTTAGCATTTGCAATAAATATTCAAATTCATCATTATTTCTTGGATAAATAGTGATAAATTTTCCGCTTTCACTCCGATCAGCATATTTGGAATTTGAATACACCAGCTGTTCTAGACTAGATACAAATTTGAAAGAAACTCTTTCTCTAATTAACCATGGAGCCACAATATCCAGCATTTCCTGAGCCTGATGTATTGTTGCACTAAGATGTATTTTCCATCCTTGTGTTGGTAAATTATGAGATTGATAAATCATATAGTGCCAATACTCAGTGTTTTCATTTACCCATTGAGAATTAACTTTTTCTTTTACAACAAAATATGATTTTTTTATTTCAAGCTTATTAGTATAAAATAAGCTATTTTTATTTCTAGCTGCATTCAAATACATTACTTGTTCTTCTAACATTTTCTACTCATCTCTTTTCCTTAAGCTGCTGCTCATGTACATAACGCCGATAGTCTGATACTTTTTCAAGTAACTCACCATGCGTACCACTGGCAACAATAGTCTTATTTTTAAGAAAATAAATCCTGTCACTATTTGCTATAGTTGACAGTCTATGAGCTATCGTAATAATGCCACAATGTTTAGTTTGAGTTAATTTATCTAATGCCGTCATTATTACTTTTTCTGTATCTGAATCTAAATTAGAAGTTGCTTCATCTAAAATCAAAAATTTAAAATCTCGTAAATAGGCACGAGCAATTTGAAGACGTTGGCGTTGACCTCCTGAAAGTTGTGCGCCTTCTTCACCAATCGAATTATCCAAACAATTAGGTAATTGAGAAACATAATCTTTTAATTGCACTATTGCCAAAGCGTCCCATAATTCTTGATCCGTAACTTTTCTATTTAACCCCAAAGTTAAATTAGTACGAATATTACCAGATAAAATGGAATTTTCTTGCAAGACGACACTAAAAAAGCCTCTCCACTGTTCTAAGCTAAAGTCTAAATAGGACTTATCATTTAAATTGATTTTTCCTTTATTAATTGGATACAAGCGAGTAATTATGTTAACCAAAGTACTCTTTCCAGCTCCTGTCGCCCCAACTAAGGCTATTTTTTCATTGCTATGAGCCTCTAAGTTAATATTTTCCAATATTGGAATTGAATTATATGCAAAATCAACATTCTGAAGTTGCAACCAATCAAAATCGTAAGATGCCTTAATTGTTTTAGGAGATGAACTGAGCTCTTCTTCAGGCGTTTTACTTATAATTTCTCTTATCTTTTGAGTAGCCCCCATCATTTGCTTTTTATCAGAATAAAACATGGCAACTTCATTAATTGGACCAATAACTTGAAAGAAATACATCATAAAGGCGCCCAATGTACCTGTTGAAAGATCTCCTGTTTTAACTCTAATAGCACCATAAAGCACAATTAATAATATTAAGCAAAAAGAAAGCATTGACTGGAGTGGGCCGATAACAGCGGATATTCGATCAGATTTAAGTGACAAATTAAATAAATTATTTATTTCAGCTACAATCTTATTAACTAAATCGTTTTCTGCCTTATTTAATTTAATTGTCTTTATATTCTTAATTCCTTCACTGGTTATTCCTGTCAAAGCACCTAAGCTATTTTGTGTTTGATTTGCTATTTTTTCATTAATTTTTCCCAACGGGATAGTCACTGCTGCATCAATTGGAAACACCAATAACATTAAGAGGGTTAATTTCCAATCCAAAAAAAGAGCTATAATTACTGTTCCAAGAATAGTAATTATTCCTGTAACTGTAGTAGGGATTGTTGCGGTTAAGAAATTTCTTAGTATATTTACATCATTAATAATTCTACTAGTTAAATTCCCACTGATTTGTTGATCAAAATATTGCTGTGGTAGTTGAAATACCTTTTTCTGTAACAGCAACCGCATCCGACGAACCTGTCTGTCACCTTCACTACTAATTAAGTAATCACTTGTAGTACTTATCACTAGATTAAAAATTATAATAGCTAGACCTAGAATTAAAACTTTTTCTGAAATCCCAGACCAAATAAATCTCTTCAGATTAATAAATTGACGAACAAGTAAAGGAATATACAGGTTTAATAAACTAGCAATTATACTTAATAGAATACCGAGAATTAAACGGGGTGTGAGTTTCAAAAGTTTCATTTTACAAGTGATTGTGACTCTTTGGACACATAATACTAATATGACTGTTGGGTTTTTCCCAATTCCACTTTTCATTAGTTGGCTTATTCAACTTTTTAAAAGCATCAACTAATTCTTTTTCCATCATTAAAATATAATTTTCCATATTTTCCACACTTCCTATCTAGTAAAAAAGGATTAGATCCTTTAATCTAACCCTTTATCCAAACCACCAGAACGAATTATGGTCACATAAGACACTAATATTGCTATGATAACTACCATAATGCTTCTTACCGCCTTTTTTACGACGTCCTTTAGCATAAAGACTGGTAGTAACACCTTGTAATCCTAATGCAGGATTACTGCTTTCTGGTTAAAAACTTTGTGTTTCTGTATCCATGCTTGAATGCCTCCCAAATTTCTTTGTATTAATGTTATACAATCTTCAAAGCAATATTTTTAAAATAAATTTTGAACGTTAAAAATATTCAATTAAGCGTCAATTATATAGAATTTCCTTTAAACTGGTGTATGATTTGTACATATATTTTATGGGAGCAAAAACTAATGAAAGATATTCTAAATAATCTGGCCTTTAATCCATACATTTTTTCTATATGCTTAACCTTCGCAATCACTCGTCCAGCCAAAATAGATTTTCTTTTATATCCAATTCTTTTTATTCCTGTATTATTTGGTTACCAATATATGTTGATTACCATTCTCGTGGTTCAACTCATTTGTCAAATTTTTTCACGATATAACGTAGAATTGTTGAAAAAATTATTTTTCTACTATTTTGTCCTAATTCTTTATCCCATTTTAGGAGAATTACTTGGATGGGTTATTCAAATATTTTCACATTTTGTTTTACATAAATTCCTGGATTATTTAACTCTCAATATAATTTGTTTTATACCTGAAATATTAATTTGCATTCTTATTTATTTCACAAAAAAACGGCACAGCTTAAAAATCTCAAAAATCAGTTCTGATATTAGCTATAATCCTAATTTCTTAAATCTATTAGTATGGATTGTTTGGATTTTTAATATTGTCACTTACGCCATTTGGACCGTAATTGAACTAATTAACATTAAACCAATCGTAGAATTAGTATTGATGATAGTAGTATTGCTTATTATCGTAATTCTATTACTTAATCTATATAAAACTATTCAAGAAAGCCAAAAAATTCTAAAAACTCGTATTCAAAATGCAGAAATAAAACAAATTCAGGAATATTCTTCTCGCTTAGAAGAAGTAAATCTTACCTTACGAAAAGCTCGTCATGATTATAAAAATAGCCTTCTTTCATTAAATGGTTACTTATCAACCAATGACATAGAGGGTGCAAAAAAGTATCTCATTGAGCTAGTTAATGATAATAATCGTTTACAAAATGCTAATAAATCAATGACTTTAGAATTAGCCAATCTAAAGATAAAGGAATTAAAGTATTTAATAATCGATAAGCTACAACAAGCACAGGACAAAGGCATTCAGACTAAAGTGGAAATTAATAAACAAATCGATGCCTTTCCTACAAGTATCGTCAATATAATTAGATGCGTTGGAATCTTTCTCGATAATGCAATCGAAGCTTGTCAAAATCAAAAAAATGCAAAAATATCTGTCTTAATTACAAAATACTCTGGAAATAATTATTCTTTAACTGTTCAAAATACTATTACTCACTTTGTTGATGTTACTAAATCGTTAGAACCAATGGTAACTAGTAAACAGAACCATGAAGGATTAGGACTAAATAATGTAAATGAAATAGTAAATAATGATCCATATTTATCATTGGAGATTGAACAAAATGCAGAAGAAATTTCATTTGAATTAATAATTCAGGAGGAAAAAAATAATTAAATGTTAGCGATCATAATCTTAGAAGACAATATTACTGAGAGAAAGCTTATTCAACAAATGATTGAAAACAGAATTCAAATAAATTCAACCCCATACCCTTACGATGCACGAGTTATCCTCAGTACTGGAAACCCACAAACCGTTTTAAACTATATCGAAGAACATAAAGATTTTAATTTCCTAGCCTTTTTAGATATCGATCTCAAAACAGACTTAGATGGAATTGAAGTTGCTAGTCATATTAGAAACATTGGTATTTTTAGCCAAATAGTTTTTGTTACCGCAGATGCGACAGCATTACGTCTCACAATTGAACGCCACGTTGAACCTCTAGATTACATCACTAAAGATGCAACTCCTGCACAAATTAAGCAAAAAATATACAATACCCTTGATACAGCATATCAACGGTATCGTATATCAATGAAGTCCACGATGCGTACAAAGTATTTTACGTATAACAAGATAAAAAACTTTATAGAAAAAATTCCTCTAAATGAAGTATTTTATATTAGTATTCAACAGAAAAAATATAAAACCTTGCGGGTATACTCAAAGAATAAGATCTTTGATTGTATTGGAACACTTAAAGATTATGAAAAAAGATATCCTAGTTTAGTTTTGGCAGATCGACAAAGTTTAATAAATTTAGATGCTGTTCAAAATTACGATCAAAAGAATGGAATCGTTTATTTTGATAAAACAGTTTCACATACTGTAGCTGTACGACGTAGACGCGCAATTATGCTCAAATTAAAAGAAAATCCACAGTAACTCATCTAATAAATATTCAAGATTGATTTTGTACATTATTATTAACTTATTTTTCAATTAAAAGTACTTCGTCACACATTTTTCACAAATAAGGGGTATGATAGAAGTGTAGTAAACAAAGAGATTTTACTACACTCAACTTTTTTGTTTTTCATTCATACTCCTCCAAGTAAATAATGAAAATAAAAAGAATTGACTTTCACTAGTCAATTTCATATCTATCCCTTTCGGCTCACGTGCGTTGCGTGAGCTTTTCTTTTTCGCTTAAAAAAATCGCATAACTTTCTTTACCATTTCATAAGAATTTAAACATTTTTAGTTCACAATTTCTCTGTAGTATATAAATTGTAGCAAGGAGGTAGAACTTGTTACATACTCCCACTTTTTTATTTCATTCATTCTTACTCCTCCAAAGTAGATGAAACTAATAAGACCTGCATAACTTGCAGGTCTTTTCCTTTTTTCTAGGTATTTTAACCTGTATACTGAAATGAGAAAGCGAGGCATTTTTATGTTTTCACCGTCAATCCAACATTTAATTGAAGAAAAATCTGGCTCTTTTTTGATTCCAGCCAGTCGAATTGCGTTTGTTCAAGCGGACAATCCCCTTTATCATGCCTTTTTGATTCTGACAAAAGTCAAATATTCGAAAATCCCCGTCCTTGATAAAGATCGAAAAGTAGTTGGCTTATTGAGCTTAGCAATGATTACCGATGAAATGTTGAAAGTAGACAAAATTTCAATAGATCCATTAAATGAATTGAAGGTTCAAGATGTGATGCAAACAGATTTTGACAAGATTAATTTTGTTCAAACTACTCTTGAAACCCAACTTCATTTATTAGTCGACAACGCCTTTCTTCCTGTAGTAGATGATCGTGGAATATTTCAAGGATTATTAACCCGGCGTGAATGGATTAAGGCTTTCAACTATGTAGTTCATACTTATGATAATCATTATCAGGTTCAGGAAATCAAAGACACAAACTCTCAAAGCTTAATTAATACCAAGTAGCAGTTTCTAAAATAGAGACTGCTTTTTCTAAATTAGAATGATTATAATTTACTTTTATAAAAAGCGTGCTAAAATTGGTCTAGTAATGTTACGTTATTTCTAGATTTTTGGAGGGAAAATTATGCTCAAGCACCAATGGAAATTTATTGTAGTGCTCATAGTGGGTATTATTGGAGCTATTTCCGCATTTGGTTTTAATCAACCTATTGTGGCAGAAGTTCTAATCGATATTATCGGAGTTTATACTGCTATCACCATGGCAATCGAAATGATCGGTGATATCCGTAAGGGTCGATGGGGCGTTGATATCCTAGCAATTATTGCCATCGTTTCTACCATGGTTATTCGTGACTACTGGGCAGCTTGGATGATTTTGGTTATGTTTACAGGTGGGGAATCACTTGAAGATTATGCAACCAGTCAAGCTGACAAGGAGCTACGTTCACTTCTTGACAACACTCCTCGAACTGCCAATAAACTCGTCAATGGCGAATTAGTACAAACTAATGTAGATGATTTAAAGATTGGCGACCACGTTATTGTTAAGCCTGGTGAGCAAGTTCCAGTTGACGGTAAAATCATTAAGGGGACTTCTAGCTTTGATCAATCTTCACTTACTGGTGAATCCGTACCAGTTACAAAGAAGCCTGGTGACAATCTAATGTCTGGATCGATCAACGGGGATGTAGCCGTAGAAATGGAAGTTACTAAACTTGCCAAAGATTCTGAATATCAATCTATTGTTGCTTTAGTCAAATCTTCTGAAGCTAAACCTGCAAAATTCGTTAAGATGGCTGATCGTTATGCCGTTCCATTTACTATTATTTCCCTGGTAATAGGAATTATTGCGATGGCTATGGGAGGCTGGAATTTCACTCGTTTTGCGGAAGTTATGGTTGTGGCCTCTCCTTGTCCCCTTCTAATTGCTGCTCCAGTAGCCTTAGTTTCTGGAATGAGCGCAATGTCACGCAATCATATTATTGTTAAATCTGGGACAACTCTTGAAAAGTTATCACGTGCCAAGACTTTTGCCTTTGATAAGACTGGTACCTTAACTCAAAACAAGCTTGAAATCAGTGATATTATTCCTGCAGAAGGTTTTACTAAAGAGGAAATTCAATCTTTAGCTGCTAGTGCTGAACAACAATCTAGTCACATTATTGCTACTTCACTTGTTGACAACACTCCTAAAGATAAAATCTTGCCTGTTAGTCATTTAACTGAAACTACTTCCCAAGGTGTGGAAGGAACAGTAGATGGTAAAACCGTCAAAGTTGGTAAACTAGGCTTTGTTGCGCCAAAGCATGAAAAGATTAATGTTAATGCCACAGCAATCTATGTTTCTATTGATGGAAAATTTGCTGGCTACATCACTTTCCAAGACAAGATTCGTCCTGAAACTCCAGAAACAATTGCGCGCCTACGCCGTCAAGGAGCTAAGCAAATTATGATGCTTACCGGTGACCATAGCGAAGTTGCTCAAAAGATTGCTAAACTTGCTGGTGTAACTGAAGTAAAGTCAGATTTACTTCCTAAGCAAAAAATTCAAGCGATTCGCGATGTGCCTAAAGACTTGCGGCCGGTTGTCATGACTGGTGATGGGGTAAACGATGCTCCAAGTTTGACCGCCGCAGATGTCGGAATCGCTATGGGTGCGCAAGGTGCCACCGCTGCTAGTGAAAGTGCCGACGCCGTTATTATGGTTAATGATTTAAGTAAGATCAATGACGCCGTTGCCATTGGTAAACACACGATGCGCGTTGCCAATATTGATGTTTTAACTGCGATCTGTATCGTTATTATTCTAGAAATTATCGCTGCAACTGGTATTATTCCGGCCTTCTTAGGTGCTATTCTTCAGGAAGTTGTCGATTTAATCACTATCTGTTTAGCACTACTTGCTAAGACTAAGCCCAGCAGCAAAGAACTTGGTGAAAAAGAACAAAGCTAAGTTGCATGAAAATCTAAAAACCACTAAAATATGTACTAATTAAATTATTTTTAGTGGTTGGAGTTGAAAAGCTTTCAAGAATTCGCCTTTTTGGGTCAAAAGGCAACTTGAAGGCTTTTTCTTTTTTTAGAAAAGAGGTTTTGAATGGAATTTTTAGGAGAATTAATTCTTATTCTGCTGACAACAACTTTACTGGGACAATTATTTTCTCGGTTAAATATGCCAGCAGTAATCGGACAATTATTATCAGGAATCGTTTTAGGACCTGCGATTTTAAATTGGGTAAAACCTAACGATATCGTAAGTTTATTTTCCGAATTTGGTGTCATTTTGCTGATGTTTTTAGCTGGACTTGAGAGTGATCTTGATTTGTTAAAAAAATACTTCAAGTTAAGCTTCACCGTTGCCAGTGTCGGAGTAATTTTACCAGTAATATTTGCGGGCTTAGCTAGTTATGCCTTTGGTATGAAGCCACTTGAAGCGCTCTTTATTGGAATTGTTTTTGCTGCAACCAGCGTTTCAATTTCGGTGGTAGTTCTCCAAGAAGCTAATCAGTTGCACACGCGCGCAGGAACGGCCATCTTAGGAGCAGCCGTTGTCGACGATATTTTGGCAGTGGTTGTACTTAGTTTATTTACCACATTCAGCCACGAAGGAGGTAAAAGTGGCTTAACCGATAACTTCTTCTTAAATCTTTTAATTGAAGTAGTTTACTTCGGTGCTGTTTGGGTAATTTATAAATTTATCGCGCCATACTTCATGAAGACAGCAGAAAAGCTAGATGTTAACTATTCTGTAGTTATCGCATCCCTCGTTCTAGCACTGGCAATGGCTTGGGCTGCAGACTTTGTTGGCTTAAGTGCAGTAGTAGGGGCTTTCTTTGGGGGGTTAGCAATTCGCCAAACACCTCAATATAAAGAAGTTAATTCTTCTGTTTCTGCAATTGGATATTCAATTTTTATTCCAGTATTCTTTGCCGATATTGGCCTTTCGATGACCTTTGCCAGCTTTGTGAAGGATATTTGGTTCATTATCGTGATGACTGTACTGGCACTTCTTTCAAAATTCTGGGCCGGAAAGTATTCTAGCGAGCTCTTCGGCTTTAGCAAGGGTGAAGGAAATATTGTTGGTGCAGGAATGGTATCTCGAGGGGAAGTGGCATTGATTGTGGCCCAGATTGGAATTAATCATCATCTTTTCCCTGAAGATATTTATTCCAGCTTGATCTTGGTAATCATTGTCACAACAGTAATTTCACCGTTCATTTTGAATTACTACATTAAGAAACAAAATACGGTAACTGAATAAAGTAAAAGAAGTTAGCACGAGCTAACTTCTTTTTAGTTCACATTAATGTTTCCATTGGAAGTGTCTATTTCTAACACACTATTGGCATTAGATTTTTTGCTGTATTCTTCACCCTTCTTTTTCCCTTTAAAAGTTACCGTGCCATTTGAAGTTAATAAATCATAACCTTCAGCATCACTATGAGAAATATTCACACTGCCATTTGAAGTATCAATTTCTCCTTGTTTAACAATAACATCCTTCGCACTTACATTTCCGTTAGAACTATCTATTGATACATCCTTTATATTATTGGTAGGAACAATAATTGTGATAAGTGGCACTCTTCTACGTCGATTAAAGAGATCCCAAATATTGCCCATAATAAAGGAGTGGTGGGGAGAAGTAATTTGCAATGTATCTCGTTTTACTTTTATATCGGGAATTGTATTTTCTTTCCCATTGTAAATAACTTTATAACTATCCCCTTTTTTAATTTCAATATCGGCATTACTAGTATTTACATCAATCTTACTAAATTTAGGAACACTTAAGTTTTTAACAGTAGCAGACTCTCCTTGCTTAGAGCTTAATGTCAATAGTAGCTATATTCCAACTAAAAATATAAGAGAGAATACAATTATATTTTTTATCGCAACTTTTCTGTTCATAAATAATCCTCCAAAGATCTACTAATTTAGTATTATTTCTGAATAAATCAGATAAAATATACAAAATGTACAATTAGTAGTCAAGCACTATAACGCTATTATTCGTTAATTACTTTTATAATCATTCAAATCAATAATTCCATCATATTCATTAAGTTCATCATTATTATAATGATGAATCACTTCTACAAAAGTTAAGTTTGAATTTAGTAAATATTGATGTATTTCATCAGATGTTTTCTTATCAAGTGATGCATTGATTTCATCCAGTAATAATATAGGTCGATTAGCTAAAATTGCCCTAGCAAGTTCAATTCTTTCCAATTGTCCTCCTGATAATTGATCTGCATTATTTCCTAGGTAATATTCAAATCCTTTTTCCTTTACAAGTGATATTAAATCCAGTTTTTCACATACTTCTAGTACTTTATCGCGTGCAATGTTTGCTCCTAAAGTCAAATTAAACAATAAACTATCTGCAAAAATCACAGGAGCTTGACTAGCATAAGCAAAAATATCTGTAAACGTTCCAGCTTTTTTCAATTTTTGATTAAGTAAAATTTGTTCAGCTTTTCCAAAATTGCCATACATCATGAATTGCAATAGGGTAGATTTACCCATTCCAGAAGGCCCAATAATTGCTTGTTTACTCCCTACTTTAATTGTTAAGTTAAGTCCTTCAATAAATTGTTTATCTTTTCGCTTGAGAGCAATATCTGTAAAAGTTAAATCTCTTACCTTTTCTTTATTTTTATTTTGCTTCTTTTCTGCCAAAGTTAAATATGTGTTAGTCTTTTCAACAATTTTCTTAGTAGTTGAAAGTTTATTACGATCTTCTAAAATGATTAGAATTGGATTTACAAAAGAATTAGCTAATTGCACAATTGCAAATAGAGCTCCTAAGGTCGTTAATCCTTTAATCACCATATAAATTCCGACTAAAAATGGTACTAAAAATGTTACAGAACTAGCTAGTAAATTTATCCATGAACCTGTATCAAGATCTAAAAGATTCATTTTACGTAATGCCGATTCCAACTTCAAAACTTGAATTTGATTTTTCTTAGTGGCATTATCTTGTTTACCATATAGTCTTAACGTCTGACTTCCAGCTAAGAAATTTTTAGTTTGATTAACATAATCGCTATTAGCTTTCGTCCAATTTTCTGATGCTGATTGAATAGCCCTTTGAAAAAGGCTTGAAACGAGCATTGGCACAAAAGAACCAATTAAGAAGAGCAAAGTTACTAACCAGTTAACTACTAAGGCATATCCTAAAGCCATTAGTAAGGTACAACCTTGCATTAAAATTTCAATTTGAGCGTTAAATCGATTAGTTTCGAGTAATTTAAAATCACTAGTTAAAAAACCTAAACTATTCGTATTTTCTTCTACACTTTGATTCAGCATCCCTTTAAAGATATGAATACGTAGGTAAGTATTAACCTCTTTAATGGCACTAGTTTTTAACCGATTAAAAACTAAACTTGCTAAAAAGGAAAGCACATAACCAGTTAAAACAATTAATAAGAAGTTACCAACTTGATTCCATTTCTTTTCCGTAGCGATATTTGTCAAAGTTTGCACCATATAAGCCATTACGATTGTCATAGAACTTGCCAAAAGACCAGCGATAATCATTAAGACAAACTTGAAATGATTTGAATATTTATACAGCATAATATCTTCTCCTTTCTTTGAAATTTAAGCTATTATGGCATGATTTTTTTAGTTAAAAATGATAAATTGCATATATGCAATACAAAGTTTAAGGAGAAAAAATGACGTCAATTGGAGAAAAATTTCGTAAATTAAGAAAAGAACAAAATATAACATTAACACAAGCTTCAAAAGGAATTTGTGATCCATCTAATCTCTCTCGTTGGGAAAATGACAAAATTACCCTTGAATTCAACAAAGTACTAGCTCTCTTAAATCGTATTCACGTTACTCCCACAGAATTCATCAATTACGCTAAACTTAAACAAGAAAATGAAATTCCTCAAGAATACATTGAAGCCATAAACAAGGAAGATAATACTCAAATTAAGACTTTAGCATTAAAGCAGCTCAAGATTTACCACAACAAACGTAAAATTTACGATTTATATTTAGCAATTATTTTGTGTAATCAATATTTGCTCATTACTGGTGAAAATCTGTTACCATTTCAAGATCAGATGCATCTCTACACTTATCTCTCAAAAATCACGATTTGGACCAGTTGGGATTTAAGCTTTTTTGGTAACTGTGTTTTCATGATTAAACCTGATAAAGTTCATGCCATTGCCATGAATGTTCTTCATAATCATTCTTTAGCTGATCAGGATGTAAATAACTTGATGGTGATGTTGGGTATTCTAGGCGATGCAACAATTTCCTTAATTTTTCGCAAAGATGTGATTCACGCACAGAAATTACTAAATGAGATTAAAGCAATTGAAATGCCACATTATTTAGAATTCTTTACTTTAGTATTTACATTTTTAGAAAAGGTCATCCAATATACAAAGACTCATGATAAGCAAATTGTCTTAACGTTCATTGAAACCATTCAAAATTTAGGAATGATCAAATCTACTAACATCTTTATTGATATTTTTAAACATGTGCAAGTATTAACTGATTATTTAGCATAACAAAAAAGCTAACAGATTCTCTTTCCTAGGAATCTATTAGCTTTTTCTGTTTCACATGAAACTAAAATAGTCCAATACAGTTATATGCCATGTGCGTGATCATCGAGTAACGCAAATCCTTGGTTGTCAAATATACCCATGAAAGCACGCATCCCAATACCCAGTAAACTACAATGTACTTAGTAATCATTGGATCATGCACATAAGCAAAGAGAAAACCGCAGGCTAAAATCCCAATCCACTTATTGAAACGCGTAGCTTTAGTAAAGAATGTATTGAAAAACATCCCTCTAAAAATAATTTCCTCACAAAATGGCCCCACAAAGCCCACCATGATCTTAAACAAGCCTGTATTACGATCGGCTAATTGATTCAAGGCCGCCTGATTAGAAGAAACATCATGACCTCCTCTGTTTACCAGCGTTAAAGTAATTGCTCCTAAAAAGAAGATCAAGAAAAAGCCAATCACGGCAATTCCCAATCTCTTTGCATCCCAGTGCGGTTCTTTATTAAAACCCCAATAATTGACTTCGCGGAGTTCTTTTTTATAAAGCCAAAACAAAAAGCCCATCACAAGTATCGTTAAGACTGCCGTAACAAATGCCTGGTTAGGAATGTGATAGCGAAGATGGATAAGTTGAGGATAGAAATAAAATTCCTCTAAGAGTGTGTAGATGACGAATGCCAAAAACATTACCGCAATGTTGCCGGCATAGTGGAAAAACTTTCTCATAATTTCAACACCTTTAATTCAAATTTTACCAATACTTAATTATAATGGACATAACACAACATACCCAAGGGGCCGAACTATATGACATACTTACACTTTTTTGCACAAAATAGGGAATTCTCCTATTTTTCCATTCTTTTAACTATATCACTATTTGCCTTCTTAATCTCCTGGTTAGTTGAGCCACGTAGATTAATTAACGGTATTTTATTTACTATTTTTCTGATTTTACTCGCTGCATGGACAACTATTATGATCTTTTCAACTCATTTAAAGACGCTGCAGATGGTCTATGCTCTTTTAGTATTGGGCTTTTTCTTCTTAGTATTTGTCGTAATCGCCTTTTCATGGCTATTCTGTTTTTGGAATGCCTATTTTGTTTGGAAATATGAGAGTCACACTCTACCAAACTTGCTGACGCTTCTTTTAGGAATCAGCTTAATTGCCGTTTGGATAATTTCTCTTAGTGGTCCTGCTCGCTACTTTCCGCGCTGGCTTAATGCCCTTTTAATGACGGCTCCAGTTATTGCAGTATATCTTCTTTTTATTATGTACAACTTTTTAGTTAACTTGCTGCTCTACCAATTCGTTCCACGTCATTATAATCAAGATTACCTTATCGTTTTAGGAGCAGGCCTTCTACATGGAGAGGTCGTAACGCCACTTTTAGCCGCGAGAATAGACCGTGCTATCCAATTTGCGAATAAACAAGAGCTTAAAGGTCATAAAACGCCAAAATTTATCATGTCCGGTGGACAAGGCGGCGATGAAAAAATTTCCGAAGCACAAGCAATGGCAAATTATGCAATTAGTCGCGGAATCGATCCTAACGATATTTTATTGGAGGATCAATCAAAAAACACTTATCAAAATATGCTCTTCTCCAAAGAGATTGCGATTCAAGATTATGGTAATAGCGACTTTAAAGCCAAATTCTTTAGCAACAATTACCACATCTTTCGGGCTGCCCTTTATGCAAAAATGGCTGGTTTACGCGCTAACGGTGTGGGATGCTATACGCGACTTTACTTTTTACCAAATGCAATAATTCGTGAATTTGCCGGTGTATTCGTTATGCATAAAAAACGCCATTTTATTGTAATTGGTTTAATCACAATATTCTGCGTTGTACAAGCTATTCTTATTGCTTTAAATATTGCCAAATACCAAATGATGTAACCTTTAAGAATTGCCTAAGCTGAGCTAACCAATTAAATAAATTCTTTACTTAATGATATAATTTTAATAATCAAATTATATACGTAGAAAGGAATAGCATATGCTTCAACTTGAGCACTTATACAAATCTTATCACGTTGGAGACAACGTTACCCATGCATTAGACGATGTCTCCATTTCTTTTCGTGATCAAGAATTTGTTGCAATTCTTGGCCCCAGTGGTTCAGGGAAAACCACTTTACTAAATGTTATCGGTGGTTTAGACCGTTATGATAAAGGTGACATGATCATCAACGGGAAGTCCACTAAGAACTTTACCGAAACTGACTGGGACGCTTATCGAAACAACACCGTCGGTTTCATTTTCCAAAATTACAACTTGATTTCTCATCTATCAATTGTAGCCAACGTGGAACTAGGAATGACCTTGTCAGGTGTTCCTGCTAAAAAGCGTCATGAAAAAGCTATCAAAGCTTTAACCGAAGTCGGCTTAAAGGATCACATCGATAAAAAGCCTAACCAATTATCTGGTGGACAAATGCAGCGTGTAGCTATTGCCCGGGCAATAGCTAATGACCCAGATATTTTGCTTTGTGACGAACCAACTGGAGCTCTTGATACCGAAACTTCCGTCCAAATCATGGAATTAATCAAAAAGCTCTCCAAGGATCGCTTAGTTATCATGGTTACCCATAACCCCGAACTCGCTGAGCAATACGCTACTAGAATCGTGCGTTTCCAAGATGGTAAGATTCTTAGCGACTCTGATCCTTATACCCCGCATGACGTCAAGGACACTTTCAAACTTAAGCGTACCAAGATGTCATATTGGAATGCGATCAAGCTTAGTTTTACCAATATTATGACTAAGAAGGCTAGAACTACTTTAACGGCTTTTGCATCAAGTATTGGGATTATCTCGATTGCAGTTGTTCTAGCTTTATCTAATGGTTTTCAAAAGCAAATCAATACTACCATGAGTAAGGCTTTGGCTAAATATCCTGTTTCAATTACACAAACAGCCACTGACATGATGTCCGTTGAAACGCGCAAAGAATCGGATAAAAATGTCAAAAATCGCGGCTATGTAACGGCTCAAAAAGATCAAAATCAACAGGCAACTCACACTAATAAAATTACGCAAAAATACATTGATTACATCAAAAAGATCAATCCAAACTATGCCAACAACATTTCTTATCAACGTGCCACTAATTTAAATTTGCTTTCTCAAGTAAATGGCAAAATTCAACGTGTGCAATTTTCAAATGTTGACCAAAGTGCGAGCCAGTCCATCTCAGCCATGCGTTCACAAGCGATGAGTTCCATGGGAATCGGCTCCAGCGTCTTTCCAACTACTCTGGATAAGAGCAAGGGCAATTTCTTAAAACAAAACTATCAGCTTTTATCTGGAGCTTGGCCTACTAAAGATACTGACCTTGTTTTAGTTACTGATAACAAAAACACCGTTAACATCAATTCTCTTAAGAATTTAGGTTTTGACGTTGAAGATGGAAACAAGATCAAATTTAATAAGTTAATCGGCAAGCAATTCAGCGTAGTTTCAAATAATAATTACTATCAAGAATTACCAACAGGGATGTTTGTTCCACGTAAAACTAGCCAAAACATGTACAATTCCGGAACTAAATTGCGCTTGAGCGCGGTTATTAGACCAAAAAACGAAGATTCAATGGCTCTTCTTTCAACTGGAATTGCTTATAGTGATAAGTTAACTCAAAATGTAATTGATCAAAATGAGAACTCTGTCATTGTTAAAGCTCAAAAAGCTAGCGATCGAAATGTTTTAACGGGACAAAGTATGAATAATTCTCAAAAAGAGCAAATGTTACAGACTCTAGGTGCAACATCTGTTCCAACTGGAATTATGATCTATCCAAATAATTTTGATTCTAAAGACAAAGTTCTGGATTACCTCGATAAATGGAATAAAGGTAAGAGTAAAAAGGATCAGATCATTTACACTGATATGTCGAGTGCCGTTACAACAATGACAGGGGGCTTATTAAACGGAATTACGACCGTTTTAGTTGCCTTTGCGGCAATCTCACTGATCACTTCTATGATTATGATTGGAATCTTGACTTACACTTCAGTGCTTGAAAGAACCAAAGAAATTGGTGTATTGAAGGCTTTAGGTGCTCGAAAACGTGACATTACCCGAGTATTTGACGCAGAAACATTTATTTTGGGTGTATTTGCTGGTGTATTGGGTGTGGGCATCGCCTACCTGTTAACCTTCCCAATCAATAGTGTGATTTATCACATTACTGATCTAGCCAACGTGGCTCAACTCAACCCAGTTCATGCGTTGATCTTGATCATCATTTCAACTGTATTAACACTTCTTGGAGGGCACTTACCTGCTAGAATGGCTGCCAAAAAGGATGCTGCGATTGCCTTAAGAAGCGAATAAAACTAAAATAGTATTTAAATTTTGCTCAGTTAAAATTTTTGCTTATTATCCTTTACCTAAGTAAAATTGAATATCTTTTAAAAAGAAAAACTGCCTTTCTTATTTGGATAGACAGTTTTTTATTAGTAAAAGTTACACACAATCCACAGAGTTTTCCACAAGATGTTGATAAAGTATGTATATAATTTCCATATCTTGTGGTTTTTCCTAAATTATAGCCAACGGTTGTTTCGCAGTTGGTTGCATGAAATCGCTATTTATAAGTCTTAACTCATCGTCTGTTAACTTTATTCTTTGAGCTGCAAGATTTTCCTTCATATGCGTGACTTTGCCCGCTTTTGGAATTGATAAAATGTCTCCACTTCTAAGCGCCCACGCAAGCATGATTTGATGCGGCGTTGCGTCATGAGCACGAGCAACTGCTTTAAGATTATGAGTAATTCGAATTGTGTTACCTTCACCTGAATTAAAAGGTGAATAACCAATAAAATTAACCCGATTTTCCTTTTGCCATGGAAGTAAATCATATTCAACACCACGATGATCCAAATTATACAAATCTTCATTGGCATAACATTTTTCTCCATTGGGCACACTGAAAAGTTCCTGCATATCGGAAGTATCAAAATTAGAAACACCCCATTGACGAATTAGGCCCTCTTTTTTCAACTCTTCAAGTCCACGTACAGTATCTGACAAGCGATGACTTCCGCGCCAATGAAGCAAGTAAAGGTCCAAATAATCTGTATTCAACCTAGTTAAAGTCTCTTCTAAACTTTTTCTTTCAAGGTCCGGAGTTGCATGGTAAGGATAAAACTTAGAAATAATATACATTTGACTACGATCATAACCTTTAATGGCTTCACCGATTAACTTCTCACTTTTACCTTCACCATACATCTCCGCTGTATCAATAATTCTTATCCCATTGTCTAAACCGTAGCGAAGCGAAGCTATCTCATCTTTTTTCTTTTTGGGATCTTCGCCTATATTCCAGGTACCCATTCCTATTCCAGTTAAATCCATGACTTTTTTCACCTCACTTAAATTCTACTACTAAATTTCAATATATTCTGATTTGACAAAATGGCATAGACCATTTTATAATGGACTAGACCAGTAAACAAGGAGGGTTTAATCATGATGAAAGTTATTGTTAGAGAAAACGACATTCAAGGTGGAGCAGCAGCTTTTGAAATTTTTGAAAAAGGTATCAAGAATGGTGCTAAGGTCTTAGGCCTTGCAACTGGATCTACCCCAGTGACTCTTTACCAAAATTGGGTTAAGAGCGATCTTAATTGCGATGATTTAACTAGTATCAACCTTGACGAATATGTCGGCTTAAAACCTGATGATCCTCAAAGTTACCACTACTTCATGAAGGAACACCTATTTAACAAGAAGCCATTTAAACATTCTTATGTTCCTGATGGTGTTGAAGCTGCAAAAGATCCCCAAAAAGCAGCTGATGATTATAACAAGATTATTAAAGATAATCCAATTGATATTCAATTGCTTGGAATCGGTCGAAACGGCCACATCGCCTTCAACGAACCTGGTTCTTCATTTGATACAGTAACGCGCGAAGTTAAACTTACTGAAAATACTATCAAGGCAAATTCTCGCTTCTTTAATAACATTGATGATGTTCCAACTAGCGCAATCTGCATGGGTATTGCTAACATCATGTCTGCCAAGAAGATCGTATTGATGGCTTTTGGCGAAAAGAAAGCTCATGCAATTAAAGAAATGATTGAAGGCCCTATTACTGAAGAAGTTCCTGCATCAATTTTGCAAAAGCATCCCGACGTAACAGTGATTGTCGATGAAGCAGCTGCAAAAGAATTAGACGACAAATACAAAAAATAATACTTTGACCAAAGCTTGAGCCGTGCCGAATTGGTGCGGTTTTTCTTTTGCTCAGATAAGTTTTTGCTTCAAAATCACTTGACTTTTTGACGTGAAACAGAATTAATTTTTTCCTTGTGACACACAATATCTCGTATTAAACTAGTAAATGTTCTATATGTGGTATTAAGAAAGAATGTGATCCAAGTTATTGTATTAAGTGGGCCAATTGGAGCCGGTAAATCCAGTTTAACCAGTAATCTAGCTGAACATTTAGGAACGCAAGCATTTTATGAAGGCGTTGATAACAATCCTGTCCTTCCTTTGTATTACAAGGATATGAAGCGTTACACCTTTTTGCTTAACACTTATTTGCTTAACCATCGTTTAGCTCAAATTAACCAAGCCATTCAAGAAAAAAACAGCGTATCTGACCGTTCAATTTATGAAGATGCACTCTTCTTCAAGATGAATGCCGACAGCAAAGTAGCTGATCCAACCGAATTCAAGATCTATGATGATTTGCTTGAAAATATGATGGAAGATACTCCAGGTAATCCAAGCAAGAAGCCTGATCTGCTTATCTACATCCACGTTTCGTTAGATACAATGCTTGAACGTATCAAAAAGCGTGGCCGTTCATTTGAACAGTTATCAACTGATCCAGGTTTGAAGGATTATTACGCTAGACTTCTCAGCTATTATGAGCCATGGTATGAGCATTACAATGCTTCTCCTAAGATGGAAATCAATGGCGACAACCTTGACTTTGTAGTTGATGAAGATGCTAAAAAAGAAGTTTTGAGTGAGATTGATAATAAATTGCGTGAAATTGGCAATTTGTAAATAAAAAAGAAGGAACGTGATGACAGTTATTGTTTTAAGCGGACCAATTGGAGCCGGTAAATCCAGTTTAACCAGTATTTTGTCAGATTATTTAGGTACTAGGCCTTTCTATGAAAGTGTAGATGACAATCCTGTATTGCCATTATTTTACGCTGATCCTAAGAAGTATGCTTTCTTACTTCAAGTTTACTTTTTGAATACGCGCTTCCACAGCATTAAGGCAGCCTTGAGTGAAGATAACAACGTGTTAGATCGATCAATCTATGAAGATGCACTTTTCTTCCAAATGAATGCCGATATTGGTCGTGCAACTAGTGAAGAAGTCGATACCTATTACGAGTTATTACATAATATGATGGGTGAACTTAGCAGAATGCCTAAGAAGAATCCCGACTTGCTTGTTCATATTGATGTTTCATATGATACGATGATCAAGCGAATTAAAAAGCGCGGCCGTCCTTATGAACAATTGAGCTATGATTCAACTTTGGAGGATTACTACAAGCGCCTACTTGAATACTACAAGCCATGGTATGAAAAATACGATTATTCACCTAAGATGACAATTGACGGTGATGAGTTGGACTTCATGGCTAGTGAACATGATCGTCAAATTGTCCTCGATCAAATCACAGCCAAGTTGAAGGAAATGGGTAAACTTCCCGAA
Source organism: Lactobacillus intestinalis (assembly GCF_024397795.1). Taxonomy (NCBI): domain Bacteria; kingdom Bacillati; phylum Bacillota; class Bacilli; order Lactobacillales; family Lactobacillaceae; genus Lactobacillus; species Lactobacillus intestinalis. Next base: position 1,652,726 of record NZ_CP072983.1, read on the forward strand.
GATTGGGATAAAACCACTGACATTCGAATTGAAGCATAGTAAAAAGCTACTAATAAGATTCCGTCTTATCGGTAGCTTTTTGTGTGTCTACTTTTTCAAAGCTGCAGCTTCAGCTTCTTCTGGAGTGTTTGATGGAGTAAGTTTTACACTTGCCGTTATGAATTTTACATCACTTGCCCTTACATAAGCCTTATGCCCTACATTAATGGTACTCCAGTGCGAAGTTGGAGTAGTACTTGCATAGAAACTTGTTCCAACTAAATGATAAAATAATTCTACTTTTTTCTCACTCGGTACCCAAATATAAACTAATTTATCAACTTTAAGGTGACCCATTTGCTTACTAATAAGTTGACCATCATGATCTTGTAATGTCCCATCCTCATTAAAGACCTCAGTGTTTTTAGGAAATGTAATATAAGAAAAATTTTCATAAAAATAATCATGAAGGGGTAACTTTTTAGCCGCTTTTACATCAGAAGCGTTAATCCATTTATCAGTTCCCTTAATATGATAATAATTATCATCATTCTCACTATCTTCGGAAAGCTTATTATATTCTAAACGGTCAACCTTAAATTGCGTACCTACGGGCGTAAAGCGGGCAGTTCCTTTATAACCATTATCAATTTGTGTAATTACTCGAGTAGGGGTAGTAACAGTTACAGTAGTTTCTTCTTTACTTGTTGCGTTATTTGTTACATTGGCATTATAAGCAACGACAGGTCCCAAATTATATGATTTAACATATTGCTTAGATGGTCCACTTACTCTAAAGTAATATTTACCATCCTTGAATTTATATGAGCCACCATAAGTCGTAATTGTTTGACCCTTATACAACTTCCACTGGTTTTGGTAGCTGGTACGACGAGTCGAAGTACTATAAATATAGGTATTGTGCGTGATTCTTCTAGTCACACCATCAATGTTGGTCGCCTTTAAATATTGATCTTTATCGGCAACTTTGTAGTAATAACTGCCATCAATTTTTATAGGATTGGCAACAATTTTCGCATAACTAAAGGCTTTGTAGGTCACTCCTGTGTCCTTACCGTCTTTATCGTAAGCAGTAGCAGTGTGCATTACCATCTTGTTCCTCACACTAGTCTCTGCTGCTTGAGCAACTTTAACAGAAGAACTTAAAGTGCCTACAGATGCTAAACTTAACGCAATAATTAATGCTAGTTTCTTCTTCATAAGTATTCATCCTTTTTCAATCTTTATATCACTTATTATCTTCTCTCAAATAAGTTATTTCAATAAGAAAAAATCTCGAAATTTAAATAAGAATTCCTTGCGTTACTATTGGCTTATTTTTAATATAATTAAATTTTCTTCTTTCAAAAACTATAAAGTTAATTTTAAAAAACTTGCTTTTATTTAAGAACCACAAAAGCGGATTCATCAATATTGATGAGTCCGCTATAATTAGTTTTACAGAATATTCCAGAATTTAATTTTACTTAATCTCAGCCTATTTAGTTCCAAGATAATTCATAGATCCGATTTAAAACTGTTGTATTTTCATTATCAACTTTTGCATGATATGCAACAGTTAAATAGCCATGATTCTCCCCAATAATTTGAATACTTTCTACTTCACTATGATATCCAGGAATATCTAACCCTTTAAATCCACTCAAATTTACTGATTCCCATTGAGATTCATCATTTTGAGCATAGCTTGGAATTTTAATAAGCTGCTTATGATGAGAAGTCCAAATTCCTTTTTTTAAAGAGGGATGAAGTTGGCTAGAAATATAAATATTACCTTTTTCATCAAGATCAAATCCTTGGATGGAATTAATAACACTATCTTGATCCGTTCCATAAAGGTTAGAAACAGTAAAACTATTTTCATATGGGAAATTTTCAAGACTTACATAGCCCGTTCCAGCATTATCTAAAGCATTATTGATCTTTGATAAATCATAAATAGTAAAATGCCCAATATGCTTATCTTCCACTGTGGCAATTAAGAATTTAGTATAATCCGATGAAACTGCCGCTTCTGCATGTGTCATTGAATCACCACCATAGGGAGCGCTTCCAGCATAACTAAGATAGGCTAAACGTGGAAAATCAAGGTTAGAGGAATGATGACGTGAAGTATTACGGATATTTACACGTGCAATTTGTTTTGCCCAGTTATAATTTGGATCATTGTGTGATGGTTTAATACCCACAAACCAATTATCTTTTTTACCAGAATATTCCCACGTTTGAGTATGGCCCCCTGCTTCTCCAGCTAATTCTAGAATAGGAGTATTAATATTGCTTCCACGATACCCACGTAAAATAGTAGTTGTAGCTCCTCTTAATTGAAGCCCATAAACATACTTTGCTCCCACATTACCTTTTTGTACCACAGCTGGATAACCAGTTCTCATATCAAATTGACTTAAAATACTGATGTCAGTCGTTTCATTTAAGTGTCTCATAATAAAACCTCCACAAAATTTAAAAACTTACTTGTCTTGAGTGTCTTGCTGGGCATTCATTTCTTTTGCAACCTCTCTAAAAATGTCCTGCATCTCTTGTTCATTTAACTTAAACCCCTTAGCTTCCAAGCCGTCAATTACTGCATTTCCAATCCGGTTAATCTTTTGATCACTAGACAGATTTTCCTTATCGTAAAGATGGACGTAACTTTTCATCAAGTTATCTGCAGTATTGCGAAACTGCTCCAAGCGTTTATTTTTGAAATGAACCTTACTCAAGATTCCAATTCCTACAACACTGATAAGCCATAACCCTAGCATTATCAGTTCAACATCATCATGAATATCCATGATTGTCTTAATTCACCTCTCTTTGACAAAGGGTGGGTTAAAAGTCCATGTGACGTCACCTCTGTTTTTAAATATTCAACAGTTGATCTTACCCATTATTCGGTATTGACGTATTATTGTTGACATAGTATACGTCAACGTACTACAATGAGGGTATAAGAAAGAGCCTAAAACCATTAATCCTTATTCCCACACAAAAATTTCTGGTTATTAGTTGGCTTTCAACTTGTTGACGATTCCTATAATAAGCTTATAAGCATAATTGGTCAATAGATAATTTACGCTTTAAAGCTTATTTGATGTAATAAAATCTGGAGAATCCCTTGCTATGATTGAATTTGAGCGCACTAAAGAATTAGCAAAAAAAAATAAATTATCGTTATTAGAGGTTAATGATCGAGCCGGTTTAGGTACGAAAAGTATTTATAATTGGAAAACTCGAAAACCTGGCACCATGGCATTAGCAGCAGTAGCTGAGGTGTTACATACCTCAATAGATTATTTAAGTGGAGTAACCGATGACCCTGATCCTCACGTTCAAAACTCCGTATCGTTAGATCAAGAAGTGCCTTATTCATATCATGGCTATCATGTACCAAAAAAGTACTTGGACATGGTCCGGGGATTGATGGAAGCGGATATTAAAGAAAGAGAAGCAAAGAAAAATGATGGTGGACAACACTGATCGCGAAAACCAACTAATCGAGTATTTACTTAATTATGCTTACGAGCATAATATTGGATATATTTTATTTCAGGCAGATCCTCATTATCCTTCAATTACGATGAAAAGTAAGCGTGAAATCGGAATCAATCTAAATTGGCATAATCATTCTCCGGAAGTTCCTTTCACAATAGCCCATGAAATTGGACACGTTATGATTGATAGCCCAGATATGAAACAATTCGATTGCATTGGTTACGGCACTCAAATTGAAGAAGAATCTCCGGCCGATGTTTTTGCACTTCATTTAGTTTACAAATATTCCTGTCTTCAGGAAGATGGTTTTTATGATCCGCTATCATTTCTCAAAGCTTATGGAATTCCTCTAAGAATGATCCATGTGGCCTACGATATGTTCGCTGAAGAAAACAACTGCACGACTTACGAATATTGGCACGACTTAAAAAACTCATATTATTAAGAAGATTTGAATATAAAAAATACGCTAAGCTCTACAAAAACTTAGCGTATTTTTTATCTTACTTTTCTAAATTGCTTGTCTTATACCTCCCTTTTTTGTATATTTAGGAAAACTCGAATTTTAGAAAGTCAAAATAATGAAAAAACGATCTCTTATTTCTATAGTAAGTATGCTTTCTCTTTTATTAGGGATGCTCATGCTGGTTCATAACACTACTTTTGCTGATGTAGATTATGACATTACCAACGTTAATGTTCATGCCCATATCAACAAGAACGGATCATTGACGATTACGCGGTCTATTGACTACGACTTTGACAGTGATGCTCATGGTGTTTATTACCGTCAGAATTTAGCCAAGAATCAAAAGCTCATTAATCAAAAAGTTTCTGTTTCTACTAACAATGGTAAGACTATCCCTATCAAAGCTGGAAATGGCCAAGATAACACCTACCAACTTACTCATAATAATGATGGCTATCGTTTCAAAGTCTTCCACAATATTTCCGAAGACGATGAAGTAAAGGTTACCTATACTTACACCATCACCAATGCAGTGATCAACTGGCGCGACACAGCCGAACTCAACTTCAAAATTATCGGTAATGGGTGGGATACAGATTTAGATCATGCCAAAGTTAGCGTCATTTTCAATCAAGGCAAAAAAATACCTGACTTGAAAGCTTGGGCACATGGAGATTTAGGTGGTCACATTGACGTTAACCGCTCTAAAGGTCAAGTTGTTTTAACGGATAACAATGTCAGCGGCGATGTGGGAATTGAACTTCACGCGATTTTTCCAACATCTATTACTCCACTGAACAAAAATATCCGCAATGAAAAACATAAACAAGCTGTCATTTCCCAGGAAATGAAACTTGCAAAAGAAGCTAATGAAAAGCGTAAACGTCAGCAACTTTTCAAGACGATTTTGGCCTATGCTTCATTAATTATAGCTGTCTTTTCAAGTGGCTTATTCTTATTTAAATTAATTCTAGTAAAGTCTTTTGGCATCAAGCCCCGCAAGACTTCTGAGTTACCGCACAACTATGAGATTCCAGATGTTGATCCTGTCACAGCACAAATTCTAGATGATGGTGATTATCCCGATGAGCGCGCATTTACCGCCTATCTCACCCAGCTAGCTGGAAAAAATCGCATTAAGATTGAAAAAATCAATGATCGCAAAAACTACCGCATTACCCTCCTTGATCCAACAGTCAAACAAGAATCCACTTTTTTAAAAGAAATCTTCGATCAAGCTGGTAATGGAGAAAGCTTTACAACTAAGAAACTTAAGAAAACTGATCTTGAAGATGAATTTGATGATTGGCAAAAAGATCAATATCACAAAGTTCAAGACGAAGATCTAATTAGTCGTAAATACGAAGATGAGATAGAGAAAACCAGCACTCAAATGAAAGTTTCCACTTTCTTCATTATCGTAACTTTTATTATCTCGCTCTTTTTTGCTTCTCAAATGCCAATTATTCCCATTATCATTGCAATTTTAGGTGGACTTAACTTCATCTTTTACTTCATTTATAAACGTCACACCAGTATTTACACACAAGAAGGTGCAAGCAAAGTTGAAAAAGTTCGGGGATTCAAGAAGATGCTCGATGACATCGGCAATTTCAAGATGAAAGATGTGGGTGAATTAATCTTCTGGGAGGACGTTATGCCATATGCGGTAGCATTTGGTTTATCCAAGCAAGTTCTTAAAGAACTTAAGGCAGAATTTGGCGAAAAAGCACTTCAAACTTACTTCACTGCCAATACTTATTACTGGTACTATGGCGACCTCAACCATTTTGAAAAAAGCTTCTCTTCTAGCTTAAGTAAAAGTGTCGGTGATAGCAGTTCCTATTCTGGTGGCTCTGGGGGATTTTCCGGTGGAAGTTCTGGAGGATTCGGCGGTGGCTCTGGTGGTGGAGCGTTTTAGCGCAAAATAAAAAGCAGGCGAGGCTGCTTTTTTTAATGCATAATTGTTGTTAAGATTGCACCAACAAAAATCAAAATCAAACCACTGATGGTGAAGATATAACCCTTCTTGCTCTTCTTTTCACCTAAGACTAACATACCACCTAAAGTAGAAATAACTACTGAAAGCTGTGATACCACAAAGGCGGTGTTAACACCATTGTCACGAACTGACATGATGTAGCCTAAAGCGGCAATTGAGAAGATAAATCCAGCGATTAAACTTTGCCAGCTGCTCTTTGCCTTCAACTCACCTAGTTGACGCGTGAAGACAAGGTAAACCAAAACTGCTAATACCATCCCTACAGATTCTGGGAAGAAGATAGCAATTCCTGAAGCTGAAAGTACACGTGGAATAGCGTTATAAACAATGAAACCTAAAGTAGTGCAAACAAGCATAATGATGGTACCTGTTTGATTACTCTTATTTCCTTCGCTTGTTCCTGCATCAGAAACTGAAGTTAAGATCGCACCAATGATTAAAAGTGCAATTCCGATGAAGCCCCAAATCTTAGCACTCGTACTTGCCCATTCACCAAAGATTACCACCCCAACTAAAGAGGTACCAATTAATTGAAGCCCAGTTGAAATTGGCATAGTTTCAGAAACACCAACTTTAGCATAACCAGTATACTGACCAAGTTGACCAATAACCCAAAAGGCACCAGCTAAAGCTGCCATCCAAAAAGTCTTAGCATCAATATTCAGTTTAATAAATGGTAAGGTAATTAATCCCACAATTAAAGTACCTACAGTAGTACCTAAAATTTGGTTAATCGGCTCCCCCTTTATTCTAGCTACAGCAAGTGGCAAGACACCCCAAGCCAATGCTGGAATTAACATATAAATAATACTCATGTGTTTTTTCTCCCTTTAATATTCATATCTAAAAGTAAGCGAATGTAAATATTCTAGCGCTTTCATTCCTAAGACGTCAACACTTTTTTATTCCAGCCACAAAATTAATATTCAAATGAGACGATTATCTAAAAAATATTAGCTATAATTCGTATTTACAAATTTATGTGAGAATGCTAGAGTATAAGAGTTGCTTTTAAAGATAAAAACACGAACATTCTGTCTTGGAGGAATAAAATGAATTTTATTAAGAGTTATTTCCAACTCGATAAATATAAGACAAATATAAAAACAGAATTTATCGCTGGACTTACTACTTTTATTAGTATGTCCTACATTCTTTTTGTTAACCCTAGCGTTTTAGGTGCCAGTGGTATGAATACTGGAGCTGTCTTCACCGCAACGGCCTTAGCCGCGGCTTTGGGTACTGCAATTATGGGAATTGTCGCAAATTACCCAATTGGTGAAGCACCAGCTCTGGGTATCAACGCCTTCTTCGCTTACACGGTTTGTGTAGGGATGCACGTTTCTTGGCAAACGGCTCTAGCCAGCGTTTTTGTTGCTTCAATCATCTTCATCTTAATCACTTTATTTAAATTACGTGAAAAGATCATTGATTCAATTCCAGCTGACTTAAAATTTGCTATTTCATCTGGTATTGGTCTTTTCATTGCTTTTTTAGGACTTCAAAACGGTAAGTTAATTGTTGCAAATAAATCAACCTTGGTGGGACTTGGCTCTCTTCATGATCCACTTGTTTGGATTACTATCTTTGGTTTATTGGTAACTGTTATCTTAATGATTTTAGGGGTTCCAGGAGCCATCTTTATAGGAATGGTTTTAGCTGCGATTTTTGGTGTCTGCACTGGTCAAATAGCCCTCCCACACAAAGTGATTTCAACGGCGCCAAGTTTAGCTCCAACCTTTGGTCAAGCTATCTTCCATGTTAAAGACATTAATTCTGTTCAAATGTGGGTTGTTGTTTTGACTTTCTTGTTGGTTACTTTCTTTGATACTGCAGGAACTTTAATTGGACTTGCTCAACAAGCCGGCTTTATGAAAAACAACAAGATGCCACGTGTTGGTAAAGCCTTAGCGGCTGACTCAACTGCGATGATGTTTGGTTCAATCTTTGGTACCTCTCCAGTGGGCGCATTCGTAGAATCAAGTGCCGGGATTGCCGTTGGTGGGAGAACTGGTTTAACTGCAGTCTTTGTGGCAATCTTCTTCTTAATTTCAATGATCTTCAGCCCACTTTTGGGTGTCTTCACTAGCCAAGTTACTGCACCAGCTTTGATCATCGTTGGGGTATTGATGGCACAGAATACTGCTCACATTCACTGGAATAAACTTGAAATTGCAGTTCCTTCATTCTTAATTATTTTGGGAATGCCTTTGACCTACTCAATCTCAGATGGTTTATCATGGGGAATGATCACTTATCCAATTTGTATGCTTGCAGCTAAGCGTGGCAAGGAAATTAGCCCGATGATGTGGGTACTATTTGTAATATTCATCATCTTTTTGTGGGTATTGAACTTTTAGATAATAAAGAATATAAAAAGCCTGTGCAATGCGCACGGGCTTTTAAATTTGCTTATGTGTATATTTCTATTCCCTACTAATTTCCAAACAATAAGATTTTTTACCGCATTTCGGACAAGTTAATTTTCTAAACTTAGGTGTATGTGGTGCTAAATTAAATGCCAGAAACGATGGAATGAATACATCTCCGCAATTAGGACAAACATATTCAACATTGTCATAGTAATACTTAGATAGGGCAATTGCTCCAATTAGAGTCGTTCCGGTTACTATCATACCGGGTTGCAGCTTAAAAGCATATAGAATACTAATTGCCATCAATTCAAAGACTACTAATAGAATACTGAACCAACCTAGTTTTCTTCTTAAAGCTGAAATTCTATTTTCTTTTTTCATAATATCTGTAATGCAAGAGTGATTGGTCAACACAGCACGCAACAACTTTATTTCTTGCAAATGTTTTATTTGGGCTTGTTTTTTACTTATCTCATCAATTTTCTGCTGATTCTCCTGGTATTGTTCTTTAAGCAATAACTCAAGTGATTGACTCCCATGCTCATCTTGAATCAGCATTTTTATTTGCTTCAATGAAAATCCCAATTCTTTTAGAAAAAGAATTAATTCAATTTGCCTGATTTGCTCTTCGCTGTAAAAACGATAGCCGTTTTCTTTGATATAAGCGGGCCTCACTAAATCTTTTTCATCATAGTATCGCAAAGTCCGTGTACTTACTTGTAATTTCTTTGCTGCTTCACCAATTGAATATCCATCTCGCATTTACTTCACCTCCTTGCTCTAAGATATCGATTAACGTAGCGTTAAGGTCAACTTCTAAATTATAAAATATTCTATTTCCCAAGAAATATCACCAATACTTTTCCAAACAAAATGCTTTCTTTTTAATTATTTTATTTTGTATTTATTAGAACGTACGAGTTTTTATATGAATTTACTAATTTTAAATTTAAAAATCTCCCAAAAAACAGATATTTTTATTTAGTAAGCGCATTCTTATCTATTTTCTATTGAAATTATTAACTATTTCAGTATAATTCAAATTGAATGTTCACTTTACACGATTTCTGGAGGACAAAATGAACACAATTAGCAAATTTTTCCATTTAAAAGAGAACAATACCTCTTTTAAAACCGAACTTTTAGCTGGGCTAACTACTTTTGTAAGTATGTCATACATTCTTTTCGTTAACCCCAACGTTTTAGGTGCGAGTGGCATGGATAAAGGTGCCTTGTTCACTGTTACTGCTCTATCCGCTGCCTTCACCTGTATCGTCATGGGAGTGCTAGCGAACTATCCAATTGCTTCTGCTCCAACTTTGGGACTAAACGCATTCTTTACCTACACAGTATGTTTAGGGATGCATGTTAAATGGCAAACTGCTTTAGCTGCCGTTTTAGTGGCATCGATTCTTTTCATTCTTTTGACGATTTTTAAAGTTCGGGAAATGATCATCGACGCGATTCCTGCCGATATTAAATATGCCATTTCTGCCGGGATTGGTTTATTTATTGCCTTTATCGGACTTCAAGGTGGTAAATTAATTCAAAACAGTGATTCCACTTTAGTTACAATTGGTGGATTGAACAATCCAACTGTTTGGATTACAATTTTCGGTTTGATTGTCACTATCTTCTTAATGATTGCTCGTGTGCCAGGGGCAATCTTTATCGGGATGATCGTAGCAGCTGTTTTCGGCGTATTAATTGGTCAAATTCCAATGCCTAAAGGAATCGTTTCCTCTATTCCAAGTATTGCGCCAACTTTTGGTCAAGCAGTTTTCCATCTTAGTGATATCAATACTGTCCAAATGTGGGTCGTTGTATTCACTTTCCTTCTTGTTACCTTCTTTGATACCACCGGAACTTTGATCGGACTTGTTCAACAAGCAGGCTTGATGAAAGATAATAAAATGCCACGTGCTGGTGAAGCTTTAGCTGCCGACTCATCTGGTATGCTGGTCGGTTCTATCCTTGGGACTTCTCCAGTGGGTGCCTTTGTAGAATCAAGTGCCGGGATTGCCGTTGGTGGTAGAACTGGTCTGACTGCAGTTTGGGTTGGTATTTTCTTCTTAATTTCTACTATCTTCAGTCCCATCTTGAGCGTCTTCACTACTCAAGTTACTGCACCAGCTTTAATTATTGTCGGGGTCCTCATGGCTGAAAACTTAGCTCATGTTCACTGGACCAATCTTGAAATTGCTATTCCATGTTTCCTTATTGCACTTGGAATGCCACTTACCTACTCAATTTCAGATGGTCTTGGCTGGGGACTTATCGTTTACCCAGTATCAATGATTGCCGCTAAGCGTTTCAAAGAAATCACTCCAATGATGTGGATTTTATTCATCGTCTTTGTGATTTACTATATTGTATTAAACGTCAAATAACTTCAAAAATATCTCCATAGGCAAGCAGATTAATTCTGCTTGCTTTTTACTTTGCGAAGATTAGAATAAGGAATGAGTGTCAGTGAGTATCGAAGAAAAGAAAATTAACATTCTTATATAACAAAAAGCCAAGATTCACTCTGAAATAGTGTGGATCTTGGCTTTTATTTTTTGATTTCAATAATTTCATTGGCTTTTTCTCTAAGCTAGTAGTTATCAATTACACAAAAAGACATTAACAACAATCAAGAAATTGTTAATCTTATTTTTTTCTGTACTTCTTCAAACAAATCAGAAGGTAAATATTCTTTGAACTGCCATTGTCGTCTTTTATAATCAAAGGACCTTAACTGTTCCGCGTAAATAACACCATCAGATTTAGTTCGATCATCTAATTGAACGTGAAGAGGATAATTACTTCCATTAAGCTCTCCATGAGAAATAGGAACCACCCAAGCAAACGGGGAAGTTTTCATTATCATATCATTACTTACTACCACCGCCGGTCGTCGCTTTTGTATCTCTGCTCCTGTAGATGGATCAAAGTTTATATATATAATGCTACCTTTTATGGGTCTTTCTACCATATTTCTCTTCCTTCTGGTTTCATTTCGTCCCATTCTCTCATTTCATCAGAAACTTCATATTTTCCATGCCAATTCTTAAAGAGTTCTTCAATAGAATCTGGCACTTTCTTGCTAGGAGAAAGTATTAAATTACCATTTTTCCCTTTTTTGAACTTAAATTCCGTTCCCGGTTTTACATTAAATGATTTAGGGATGGTTACTACAGTTGCATTCCCTTGAATTCTTGCTTTTACAATGCTCATATACATTCACCTCACATACATATTATAGCAAAAGTAATTACAAAAGTAATTACTTTAACATTTAAAAAATATTAATTCTTTAGCAGATTAACATTCTTGTGTAGCAAAAAGCTAAGATCCACTCTGAAATAGTGTGAGTCTTAGCTTTTATTTTTTGATTTCAATAATTTCATCGGCTTTTTCTCTAAGCTCGTTATCTAAATTATGAGTAATGTACAAAATTGTACTTTTATTCCCCAAGAAATAACCAACATTTGCCTATAGATCAAATTTCTGCTAGAATACTTAACATTACGTTATCTATATATCGTCGAGATAAGGTCGACAGTCTCTACCCTGAGCCATGAATTCAGGACTATAGGTATCAGACGTCATAAATATAAAAGGACATCTTTTACCCATGGCTTGGAGTGAACTATGTCCTTTTTCTTTTTTATTTTTTGGAGGAGCAATGCAATTTTTGAATAATGTCTTTCATTTGGAAGATGCCAAAACAAATGTTAAACGTGAATTGATCGCTGCATTAACCACGTTTGTTTCACTATCTTATATTCTATTTGTTAACCCTAACATTTTACATGCTGCCGGAATCCCTGCTGGAGCCGCCTTCACCGTTACGGCTCTTGCAACGGCAATCGGTTGTTTCATCATGGGCTTTGTAGCAAACTACCCAATTGCTTTAGCCCCAACGCTTGGTAGTGGTGCCTTTTTTGCTTACAACGTCTGCGTAGGAATGCACATTAATTGGCAAACAGCTTTGGCTTCAGTTCTTGTAGCTTCAATCTTGTTTGTTTTAATTACTGCTCTTCACTTGCGTGAACTTGTAGTTGATGCCATTCCACAAGATTTGAAGTTCGCTATTTCTGCTGGAATTGGTTTATTTATTGCCTTTATCGGTTTACAAAATGGTAAATTAATTGTTAACAGTGCTTCTTCTCTTGTTACTCTGGGGAAATTCTCTTCACCGGCTGTATGGATTACCTTATTCGGTTTAGTTTTAACTGTCATTTTGATGGCCATGAATGTACCAGGATCAATTTTTATCGGAATGGTAGTCACTGCCATCTTCGGTATTTGCATTGGTCAAATTCCTTTGCCACATTCATTCATTTCTACTCCACCATCAATTGTGCCAACTTTTGGCCAAGCAATTTTCCACTTGAAAGATATTAACACTCCGCAACTTTTCATCGTCGTTTTAACCTTCTTGCTTGTTACTTTCTTTGATACTGCTGGTACTTTAATTGGAATGACTCAACAAGCTGGAATGGTTGATAAAGATGGTAAAATTCCTGGAATCGGTCGTGCTTTTGCGGCGGACTCAACTGCCATGATTGAAGGTGCTATCTTAGGAACCGCTCCACTTGGAACTTCTGTTGAATCAAGTGCCGGAATTGCCATGGGTGGTCGAACTGGACTAACTGCAGTCTTTATCGGAATTTTCTTCTTAATTAGTATGATTTTCAGCCCATTACTAGCCGTTATTCCAACTACTGTGACCGCTCCTGCTTTAATTATTGTTGGGGTCTTAATGGCTGGAAATCTAAAAAACATCCATTGGGAAAAATTCGAAGTTGCTTTCCCATCATTTTTAATCGTAGTCGGAATGCCTCTTACTTACTCAATTTCTGACGGTTTAGCACTTGGAATGATCGCTTACCCAATCACTATGATTGCTGCTAGACGTCATAAAGAAGTTTCTATCATGATGTACATTTTATTCTTCATCTTTATCGGATTCTTCTTAATCACAAATTTATAGTTGACAAAGTTAAAGTTTAGCTATAATATGATAACAACATTAAAGATAAATTAAGCAATGACAAGGAAAGTAAATCGTAGTATTGCCTGCAGAGAGTTTCCAATATGGTGAAAGGAAATGACAAGCCTACCTTTGAAAATGGCCTTCGAGCATGAATTTGCGATATTTAGCAAGTTCAGGGTCCGCCCTCTACCGCGGTAATGTATCGCCCATGTGGCCGTACATGAACCAAGGTGGAATCTCCATAAAGATAGGTGGTACCGCGTTTAAACGCCCTATTAGATCAAGTTGATCTAGTGGGGCGTTTTTCTTTTTCATTGCTTAATTTCGATTATCCAAAAAGGAGTTTTTGTAATGAGTTTAACTAAGAAAATATTAACCACGAGTACCATCATTTTAACAGGCGTAAGTCTAGCAGCTTGCGGTAAAAAATCAGACGCCGAAGAAAGTAAAAATCAAACTTTGAATTGGTCAGAAACGACCCAACTTTCAACCCAAGACCCATCTTTAGCAACAGATACCACTTCCTTTCAAGCACTGCTTAATACAGGGGACGGCCTTTATCGTTTAGACAAAAATAATAAACCTAAGTTATCACTAGCTAAATCAGTCAAAGAATCAAAAAACGGCACAGTTTACGATTTTGATTTACGTAAAAATGCTAAATGGTCTAATGGAGATCCCGTAACGGCCAAGGACTTTGTTTATTCCTATCAACGAACCGTCACTCCAGCTACTAAATCACAAATGGCCTTTTACCTTTACCAAATAAAAAACGCTGAAGCTATTAACAAAGGCCAAAAGAGCCCTTCAACTTTAGGTGTAACGGCCCCTTCAAAATATCACTTACGCATTCAACTAACGCGTCCACTGAGCTACTTCAAGAACTTACTAGCTTGGCCACTTTTCTTCCCACAAAATCAAAATGCAGTCAAAAAGTACGGTAAACTTTATGGTACCCAAGCTAAATATACCGTTTCTTCTGGTCCTTACACTTTGACTAAATGGACTGGCAACAATAAAGCCTGGACTTTAGTCAAAAACAAGAACTACTGGGATGCTAAAAACGTCAAGTTAAACAAAATTAATGAACAAGTCAGTGAATCAACTACTACCAGTTACAACCTCTTCCAAGCTGGCAAAGCTGATGAAACTGGCTTAACTGGAGAACAAGTTGCTGCCAACAAAAATAAAGCGGGCTATCATGCAAGACTTTCTTCTGCAATTCGCCGTTTAGAACTTAATCAAAACAAGATCAAAGCATTCAAAAATCTCAAGATTCGCCAAGCTTTCTCATATGCAATCAGCCGTCAACAACTCGCCAATAACGTTTTAAAAGATGGCTCAATCCCAGCTAAAGGCTTTGTTCCTTCTGGTATGGGCACAAATCCAAAAACTGGTGCTCAATTTGAAAACGATGCTTACGTTAAAAGTGGCGTTTCCTACGATTTAGCAAAAGCTAAAAAGTTGCTCAAAGAAGGCTATAAAGAAACTGGTGTTAATTCAATCAAGGTGGATTTACTTGTAAGTGATGACGATACTTCTAAACAAACTGCTGAATTCTTACAAAGTCAACTTGATCGTTTACCAAATGTCAGCGTTTCAGTTCAAAGCATTCCTTATACTCAATTAATTTCTCGACAAACTGCTGGTAACTACGAAATCACAGTTAAGAACTGGCAAGCAGTTGTTGCTGACCCGATCAACTTCTTAGATGTTTTCCAAAAAGGCTCTAGTTACCTTAACAATGGGTGGAACAACGATCAATTCAATAAACTTCTTAATGAATCAGAAAACGTCTATGGCAATGATCCCGTTAAGCGCTGGAGTAAACTTGTTCAAGCCGAAAAGATCTTAATTAAAGATCAAGGTACCATTCCTTTAGTTCAAACTGCTCATCCACAACTTTTAAAGACTAATGTGAAGAACGTTTCCTTTAATCCAACAGGTGTTCCATATGACTTTAAGAATGTCTACATTGCTCAATAATAATTTCCCTGGAAATGAAAGAACTCAAAAAATGAGTTCTTTTTTGTTGCATTCTATTAATTTAAGTGTTATATTTACAAATGTAAACGATAAAAATAAGCGAGGTTTTTAAGATGGGAATAGGACAAATTATCGCACTAGTTGTGGGGCTAGCTGCAATTGTCTTCATCATTTGGTGGTTCTTTGGCAAGCATCAAGAATCTGTTGGAACTTCAACCATTGTAAATGATGAACAAAATGCCACTATCGTGGTCAATGGTGGCTACTCTCCTGCAACAGTCGTGTTGAAAAAAGGTGTACCAGCTGAAATCAACTTCGATATGCAAGATTCTACTGCTTGTTTATCTCACGTTGTCTTTGAACAGCTTGGCGTCAATAAAGATTTAACTAAACAAAAGATTACTACAATCAAAATTCCTACTGATAAGGCAGCTACTTACAACTATGCTTGTGGGATGGATATGTTTCATGGAAAGGTAATCGTTAAATAATTTCGGAAAGGTCGTAAATGTTATGAGTATTTTTTCAAAAGATCAAACTAAAAAAGTTGTTGTTAATGCAAAGAATCACGGCTATAAGCCAGATGTTGTAACTTTCAAGACTGGCAAGCCTGCACAATTGAAATTTATTCCATCAGACAATATGGGATGTATGAACGAAGTTGTCTTTAAAGACTTAGGAATCGATAAGAAGCTCGATAGTCAAAAAGAAGTAACTGTTAATATTCCTACCGACAAGCCTGGTACTTATAACTATGCTTGCAGCATGGACATGTTTCATGGAAAGGTAATTGTTAAGTAATGAAGAAACTCTCCAACATTCAACGATTTTGGATATCGTTCATTTTAGCAATTCCAATGCTTATACAAATGTTTGCAATGCCATTTCACTGGATGATGCCTGGATATAATTGGATCGCTTTAATCACAACGACGATTATTATGGCAATTTCGGCGGCACCATATTGGAAGAGTGCGATTGCTGCTTTTAAAAAGCATAGTGCTAATATGAACACCTTGGTCGCTGCGGGTACTGCCGTTGCTTACTTCTACAGTATTTTTGCAATGATTACCAACCGTCCAGTTTACTTTGAAAGTGCTGCTTTTGTTACTGTTTTCGTTCTTTTGGGCGATGCAATGGAAGAAAAAATGCACGACAACGCTTCAAACGCACTTGGCAAGTTGATGGGGTTACAAGCAAAAGATGCCGAAGTTCTAAAAGATGGTAAATTCGTAAAGATCCCTTTAGACCAAGTTCAAGTGGGTGATTTGATCCGGGTTAAGCCTGGTGAAAAGGTTCCTGTAGATGGTGAAATTACCGAAGGTACCACCACTCTTGACGAATCCATGGTTACCGGTGAAAGTATGCCTGTCGTTAAAAAAGTCGGTGACACTGTAGTTGGTTCTACCATCAATAGCAACGGTTCCATTACTTTTAAAGCCACCAAGGTTGGTTCAGACACCATGCTTTCTCAAATCGTTGACTTAGTTAAGAAAGCTCAAACTAGTCATGCTCCTATCCAAAATCTAACTGATAAAATCTCTAATATTTTCGTACCTGCTGTTTTAATTATTGCAATTTTAACATTCGTCATTTGGTACTCATTCTTAGGCGCCACCGCAGTACAAGCAATGCTCTTCGCCGTTAGCGTGATTGTGATTGCATGTCCTTGTGCTTTAGGCTTAGCTACACCAACTGCTTTGATGGTTGGAACTGCTCGTAGCGCCAAGATGGGCGTTTTAATTAAGAATGGTGAAGTTCTTCAAGAAGTTAGTGACTTAAAGACTGTTGTTTTCGATAAAACTGGTACTATCACTGTTGGTAAGCCTCAAGTTACTGATATTGTTGGGAGCGAAAAGCAAGTTTTAAGCGTTGCTGCTAGCCTAGAAGAATCTTCTGAACACCCTCTTGCAACTGCTATTATTAAAGAAGCTGAAAAGAAGAATATTAAACCCGAAAAGGTGCAAGAATTTGAAGCTATTGAAGGTAAAGGTGTCAAAGCTAATTATCATGATCAAACTGCTTTTGTCGGCAGCAGTCGTTTGTTAGCTGATGTTAATATTTCCCAGGAAATGAATCAGCAAGCTAATCGATTACAAGAAGAAGCTAAGACTGTGGTTTATGTTGGCTTAAATGGTGAAATTATTGGTTTAGTTGCTATTCAAGATGTACCAAAAGCAAGTTCCAAAGAGGCCATCAGCGAACTTAAGAAGCGCGGTTTAAAGACGGTTATGCTTACTGGTGATAATGAAAAAGTTGCCCAAGCAATTGCTAACGAAGTTGGAATCGATCAAGTTATCGCTGGCGTTTTACCAAATGAAAAAGCTGAACATATTCAAAAGCTTCAACAAAACGGCAATAAGGTAGCCTTTGTTGGCGACGGTATCAACGATGCACCTGCCCTTTCAACCGCTGATGTCGGCATTGCCATGGGATCTGGAACAGATATCGCAATCGATTCTGGTGGTATTGTTTTAGTTCAAAATGATCTTCGAGGTGTAGTTCGTGCCCTAGACATCTCAAAGAAGACTTTCAACCGAATCAAGTTAAACCTTTTCTGGGCCCTCATCTATAACACAATTGGTATCCCTATTGCAGCTGGACTCTTTATGGGGCTTGGCCTAACACTTAGTCCCGAACTCGCTGGTCTTGCAATGGCCTTCTCCTCAGTCTCAGTTGTCGGCAGTTCCTTAATGTTGAACAAAGCAAAAATTGCTGGTGCTAATTAAAGGCATCTAGAATGAAAAAAGAGATGATCTTCATAAAGAATTTCATCCCTTTTTTATGATCTGGAAAGTAATTTTCCAGAGGCTTGATTGCTGATGGCGATTAACGCTCTTTAAGCCAGTTTACAACTAACTTAATCAGTTTTTTCACGTACTTTGGTGGTACGACAAGAATAAGAATAAAAGTTAAATTCATGGTCAGGATTTCTCCTTTCCAGCACAAATTTTAGGGAGCTACCCTATTAGCGTGCAAAAGTATTATATCATGTGCTATAATATCTTTAGAATAAGAATAAAAAGTTTTAGCGTGCAAGTCGAGGTAGCTCCTTGGCATAATCGTTAACGTGTGGCTCTGCATTTGCAGAGCTTTTTTCATGATCTAAAAAGTAATTTTTCTAAATACTTTTATCCCTCTGCTTTCTGCACAAAATTCCATATAATTAAAGTATAAGAATTTGTGAGGTGTGTGGAAGTGTTAACATTTTTCTACTGGTCCCTAGCCTTATTCTTACTAAATCTAGGGGCTTTTATTTTTGTTTTAACCCATGAAAGGCGATCAATGTGGGCTGGACTAACTTTGACCACTACATTGATGTTTCTTGCCTTTTTAGCGCTAGATATCATCATTATGATGGATACAATGTTTCCGAGTCATCATGATGCTATTTCTAAATTTTTACTTTTAGCTGCAGTCGGTGTCGCATTACTGATTTTTGCCTTTGTAATTTTGTTAATTGGAATGTTTATCTTTGATGGGATTAAAATTCTAGTTAAAGAAGGCACCAAATGGACTAACTTTCTATCTTTAGGGATGGCTTTTGTAATTCTATTTCTAATCTTTGCCTATCCATCATTTGGCCGCTTTACTTCAGAAGCTTGGTTCAGATTCATTTATCTCTTCTTGTCTTTGAGCATCTTTTATCTGATTTTCATCATGATGATGTATACCTTGACATCTTGGCTCAACTTGATCAATATCAGACAAAAGCCTCTTGATTACGTTGTCGTCCTTGGTGCAGGATTAATTGGAAAGAAAGTTACTCCACTTCTAGCAAGCCGAATCAATCGTGGAATTCAGATCTACCGTCGTAATCCTGGCTCAAAATTGATCCTGTCTGGTGGTCAAGGCAGCGATGAAGAGATCCCTGAATCTCATGCCATGGCTAAATATACCGAAGAACAGGGCGTTCCTAAGTCGGATATCATTATTGAAAATAAATCCAAAACCACCAATGAGAACTTGAGATTTTCTCATAATCTAATGAAGCCTAACAGTACCTTTTGTCTGGTTACAAGCTCATATCACGTTTACCGTGCTCTAGTTCTTGCCAAGCGTCAAGGGTTACAGTGTGTGGGCTATGGTGCAAAAACTAAATGGTATTTTACTTTAAATGCCTTTATTCGCGAGTTTATTGCTTACATTGTAATCACCAAACGCCTGCAGCTTACCGTCATTGGCGGAATTGGCGCTATAACATTGTTTTTAGCGCTTATATACTACCTTTTCCCACTCTAAACAAAAAAGACCTGATTTTGCATCAGGTCTTTTTATTTAATCAAAGCTTTCTTCGATTACTTCGTCTTGTTCGCGTCTAGCTTCACGTTTACGTAGCCATGGAAGGACAAATCCTAAACCAAAGAGAACGACTACAGTGATAATATTCATCCATAATTGGTGAGTAAATGCTGGTGTGCCGAATTCCACATTTTGTGGAATAAATCCTAAAGTAGCACAGACAAAGGTGAAGATTAAACACCAGAATCCAACTGCAAGAGCACCAGTCTTGTTTTTAATAAATACATAACTAGAGTGGTATTTTTCCTGATGCATTCTCATTGCAACAAAGGCAAAGAATACCCAGCAAGTCTTATATGGTGAAATAATTCCGTTAACATTTAAAAGCCAGTTATAAATAGTGTTAATGTTTGGCAAAGTACCAGTCAAAAGAAGCAAGAATAAGCTAAGTCCTACAGTAAAAGTATAACTGTGAATTGGTCGACCATTCTTATTCTTCTTAGTAAGCCATTTTGGCATGAACTTTTCGCCAACATCCCCAGCAAATACACGACTAGAAGCATCAAGTAACACTGCCAGCTGGGCCATCATGAAGATTGCTTGTACCACTGCGAAGATGTACATCAAGACTTTACCCATTCCTAAACTTTCACCCAAAAGTTGGAAAGCGTAGTAAGGACCATTCATCTTGAAGTCATGAGGAATCTTGTGGGCATTAAAAAACATTGCTAGTGCTAAAGTTCCAAAGATAGTCAAAAATCCAGTCATAATTGCAAGCATCCACATTGCCTTTGGGAAATCACGCTTAGGATTTTTCATTTGTTGTACATATGGAGCAGCAAGTTCAGCACCAGACATGGCAAAGATCAAAAGTCCAGTAGTTGAGAAATAATTCAAGCTAAATGATGGTTTAAATGCTCCCCAATTAAATGGTTGAGTTGCAATATGGTGACCGTGCATTACAGACCAAGCAGCGAGCAAAACAAACAACATGGACATAATAAACATCGCTCCCCCACCAATTAGTGAAAGAATTTCTAGCGAGTTGCGCAATTTATTTTCCAGCAAAATAAAGATCAAAATGATCACAAAAGTCAAAATTCCAAACCAGAAAGTTGACATTTTTTTGTCCAAACTATTGTTACCAAAAATCATCCAACTAAAAGATACGATAACTGAATTAGAAACATCGACAATATAAGGTACACTCTGCACCCAATACATCCACGAAGTCCAATATCCTAAAGTATCATTTGTACTTCTTCTTACCCAAGAAGCAAGTCCTCCATCTTGATTGTCAAAAGTTAAACTCATTTGACTACTGATCAATGCGTAAGGAATAACGTATGAAAACAGCAAGAAAATCCAAGAAATAACTACTGACAAGCCTTGGTTTTGAAATGGATAGAAGATATTTTCAAAACTAATAATTGTTACGAAGTCAATTAAGGCAATGACTGGCCAACTCATGTAATGTTTTTTGCTAGGTTCTAAGTCTGTTAAGACATCTGGTTTATCCAATTTTTTAATTCTCCCCCTAATTTAAATACTAACTTGGATTAAACCAGCAAATTCGGGGGTTTTAATACGATAAGCAAAGTATTAAAAATCACTTGTCTGCTCCCTTATAAGTCGCTATAATTCATGCGGTAGCATTCCTTAATCTCCACTGGAATGCAAAAACGTCCGCAAAAAATTATAAAGATTTATTTGATTTTTGCAAGTATCTTTTTAGAAAATAGGGTGAAAAAATGAACTTTTTAAAAATTGCTATCGATTCCAGCATTCAAAACGCTGATTTTGATTCTTGGCAAACCACTAGTCTAACTGGTGCACAAGGCAGCGAACTAGCTGCGATCGTCATTTCAGATAATAATTACGATTCTTTAAAACAAGCTCACAATCTCCAAGAAACTTCCGGCTTGGGCATCCCTATTATCACTGTTTCACATGAAACTATTTTACCAACTGAAAAAGATCAAATAATTAAACAAGCTACTTCCTACACTCAAGAAATGGTTCCGGGCTTCTTAACTGACCTCGTTAATTTTTCAGAAGATCGACCAATCAGTTTTACTACTCCGGGTCATCACAACGGTCTTTATTATGAGAAACATCCCGCAGGCGTTGTCTTCAATCGCTTTTTTGGTAAGAACTTGATGTACGCCGATACTAGCGACACTGTTCCAGAACTTGGCGATACCATGACACATGGTGGAACTCCTTTGACTGCCGAACAAAAAGCGGCCGAAACTTATAATGCAGACAAGGTTTACTTCTGTACAAATGGAACTACTAGTGCCAATTCTATCTGTGCCAGTGCCGTTTTAACAGAGGGAGATTTGGTTCTTTTTGACCGCAACAATCACAAGTCCCTTTATAATAGCGCCTTAGTTATGACTGGGGCTAAACCGGTTTACATTCCGACTGACCGGAACGCCTTGGGACTTATCGGTGAAATGGATCCGGATTTTCTGAGCGAAGACAAAATCCGCACAGAAATTGCTAAAGTTGATCCTGAAAAAGCTAAAGCCAAGCGTCCATTTAGAATGGCCATTATTCAATCTGAAACTTATGATGGACTCTTTTATGATGCTAAATGGTTAATTGACAAAATTGGTAAACTTTGCGATTACATTCTTTTTGACTGTGCATGGGGTGGTTTTGAACAATTCGTACCAATTATGCGTCATCTTTCTCCGCTCAACTTTGATTTAGGACCAGAAGACCCGGGAATTTTAGTCACTCAATCACTTCACAAGCAACAAGCTGGGATGGGACAAGCTTCTCAAATTTTAAAGAAAGATGCTCATTTAAAAGGTCAAAAGCGTTATGTCGACCACAAGCACTTTAACCATGCTTATCTAAAATTTGTCACTTCCAGTTACTCTTACCCACTTTATGCTTCTTTAACTGTTAACTCTTACTTAACTGCTGGTAAAGGCAACAAAAAATGGTGGAACCAAATTTTACGCTTGGGAATTGAATGGCGTAAGGAATTGCTCAAGAAATCTAAGCTTTTTAAGCCATTAGTACCAGATGATTTTGCTCAAATTCCAACGGATGAACTTGCTACAAACGCGAAATATTGGAACTTTGATCCCGAAGATAAATGGCACGGCTTTAATAAAATCGCTAAAGGTGAGGCGATGCTTGATCCACTTAAGATCACGGTCAAAACTCCTGGAATTGATGTTGCAAATGCAAAATATGAAGCTAGTGGTATTCCTGGTCCAGTTGTGGCAGAATTTTTAATGGAAAAGCGCATCATTCGGGCTAAGGATGACCTATATTCTCTTCTTTTCTTGCTTACTCCAGGCGACACTGAAAAAGAGCTCCAGACTTTATTAGACGCCTTTTTAGAATTTGAAAACTTTTACAATGAAGATGCTTCTTTAGAAGTAGTTTTACCAAAACTTGCTAAAGTTTATGACGATCGCTACCAAGGTTATACTCTTAAACAACTTTGCCAAGAAATGCATGACTACTATAAAGAACATCATACCTTTACTCTTCAGCAAGAACTATTTGCAAAAACTAACATGCAAAATTATTCCATGACACCAAGTAAGGCCGATACTTTATTCATGAGAAATGAAAGTGAACTGGTGGATTTGGATAACGTTTTAGGGCGAATTGCGGCCGAAGGTGCGCTTCCCTATCCTCCAGGTGTATTTATTGTTGCACCTGGAGAAAAATGGTCAAAAATTGATCAAAAATACTTTGAAGTTTTAGTGGGAGCTATTGAACGTTTCCCAGGCTTCGTACCAGAAATTCAAGGTGTCTATTGGGATCAAAAAACAAATGGTAAAATTAAAGTTCAAGCCGAAGTGCTAAAAGAAAATTAAGGAGAAGATTATGGTTTTATCTTGGAAAGAAAATTTACCTCAAGAATTACAAGAAAAAGTTGATAAAGTTGACAAATTAATTGCTCCACGTTTGGAAGAAATTGATGAGCAAGTTCTTTACAACCAACAACGAGTACTTGAATTATTTAGAAAACACCGCGTAGGTGAAGAAGACTTGGTACCTTCAACCGGTTATGGTTATGACGATATTGGTCGTGACAAAATTGAAGCTATTTATGCCGATTACTTTAAAACTGGGGATGCATTAGTACGTTCCCAATTCTCTTCTGCAACTCAAGCTATTTCAGTTGGTCTATTTAGTATGCTTCGTCCCGGCGACACTCTCTACTATTTAACCGGAACTCCATATGACACCATTCAAGAAGTAATTGGTCTTGCGGGGAACAAGCCAGGAAATATGAAAGAATGGGGTATTAACTTTAAAACTACTGAATTACTTGATAATGGCGAAGTAGATTATGAAAAAGCCCGCGTAGACTTACAAGATCCATCAATCAAAGTCGTTACAATTCAACGTTCTCTTGGATACGCTGTCAGAGCCAGTTTCACTATGGAAAAAATCAAAAAGATGCTCAAGTTTATCAAGGAAGTTCGCCCGGATGTGAAAATTTTTGTTGATAACTGCTATGGTGAATTTTCTGAAACCGAAGAACCAACATTTTATGGCGCTAATATGATGGCCGGTTCACTTTTCAAAAATGCTGGGGCCGGAATTGTTAAAGGTGGTGCTTTCTTAGTCGGTGATAAAGATCTAATTGAAGGTGCAGGATCACGTTTAAACGTACCTGGCGCTGGTAAAGGCGAAGGAGCTACTTGGGGCTACTTGCGTGACTTCTACCAAGGCTTCTTTATGGCTGCTCATACTACTGGAGAGGCTCTAAAGGGTATGATTTATACCGCGGCTCTTTGCGAAGAAATGGGAATGAAGGTTGCTCCTAAGTGGAATGATCCTCGAACTGATATTGTTCAAACTGTAACCTTCGGTGAACCAGACCCGATGGTTAAATTCTGTGCTGCAATTCAACATTATTCTCCAATGAATTCCTTTGTTGATCCTATCCCATATCACCAAGATGGCTATGAAGATGATGTTGTCATGGCCTCTGGTAGTTTTACTGAAGGCTCTACTATTGAGTTATCTTCAGACGGCCCTCTTCGTCCTCCATACCGTCTTTACATTCAAGGTGGCCTTTCTTACGCTCATGATAAAATTGCCATCACCCACGCTGTAGAAGAAACTTTTTACAAAAAAGATTAACTAAAATAAAAGCTGCATTAAAGGGATTGATCCTTAATGCAGCTTTTTTATTGATGATGATTAATTGTTTAGCTTGCGGTATCCGAAGTAGAATTGAAGGCAAGCTAAGACTACGTTGATCCAGTTTAACCAAATAAACCAAATAGCGATTCCACTTGGATCATGGGCAACACCATAGTATACCCAAAAGCCAATTACAACAGCACAAACGTTAATCCATGCAAAAACTCTTTGATAAGTTTGATTCTTAAGAACAAACCACATCCAAATTACATTAACGATAAACCAACATAAAAGAACCCAAAATACGAAACTAAACATAATAATTACTCCTTTCTTTATTATTTCATCTTTATAAATATAGTATGGATCATCAAAATACTAAATTCAATTAATTGCACCCATACTATATTATGTATAAATATAATAAAGAATTGCTTGTTTAGTTTACAGAATTCTGATTTGCTTACCTTTTACCTCAATTCGATTTTCATTTTCTAGTTCCTTTAACTTTCGGCTTAACGTTTCCGGCGTTATCCCCAACAAACTAGCTAAATCCTTTTTCTTCAATTCTAAGGTAACAACATTGGCTTCTTGTTTTTTAGATAAATCCTCTAAATGTGCCATAATACGCTCTTTGGCATCCATAGAATTACGTCGAATAGCATTTTGTTCTACTGCCACTAGCTTCTTCCCAAAACTATTTAATAAGCGTAAAGCTAATCCTGGAGTTTCTTGGAGCAAATTTTGAAAATCTTTGCGGGTCATCGAACATATCCAAGTATCAGTCGTTGCTTGAATATAATTTTCTTGATTTCCATCACTAAAAAGATGCTCCTGGCCTTCTGAATCCCCTTTATTCAAAGTACCAAGGACTGTTTCTTTGCCATCTTCATTTAAGCTATATATTTTAGCGTGGCCTTTATCCATCACTAGCATCCCATCTTTACCATCGAAAGGTTGGCGAATTAAACTACCTTTTGGAAAATACTCCTGATGCGTAGAAATCGTCACTAGTTTTTCACGTAAATTCTTAGGTAAATCCTTAAATAATTCCGCTTTACTCAAACAAGCTAACGGGGAATGTTTTGTCATTTTAGTCACTCTTTTCTTGATTTAAATCAAATTAATTATAGCAAGTTTATTTTTCTCAATCATAAGGCGTGAAAAGACACTTCTCCTTCTATTCCTTGTATGATAAAGGTGTAAAGTTAACAGCTAATGGAAAGAGGTTTTCATAAATGAGAAAATATATTGCAAATATTGCGCCCTTAAACGCTGAAAAAATTGGTACAAGTGCTCACGGAACTGCAGAATTTACTATTGATGGCGACACTATGCATGTAAAAATCGAAATGTTTGATACACCTGCCAACACTGAACACTGGCAACACTTCCATGGCTTCACTGATGGGAAAGATGCAATTGTTGCAACAATGGAACAAGACACTAACCATGACGGCTACATTGATTTACCAGAAACTACTCCTGTTTCAGGAACGACAATGGTACCTTTTGATAAGGCACCACAAGATATGGATATTCCAAACGATACTTATCCAGTGGCCGACGCCAATGGTTATTATAGATATGAAAAAGATGTGCCAATGGACATTTTAAGAGAAGACTTTAAGCGTGATTTTGGTACTGATGATATCGCTTTAGATAAACGCGTAGTCTACGTTCATGGCGTTCCTGCAAGTATGGAACTTCCCGATACGGTTAAAGGCGATTTGTTGGGGTATGATACTCATGTAACGCTCCCAATTGCTGGTGGAAAAATTGAGATGATCGAAAATGACTAAATTATTTTGGAAAATGGTCTGGGTTGCCTGCTACATCGTAGCCACATATTTTGCCTTTAGTCAAAAAATGAATGCGGCTATCTATTGGATAGCTGGTACTTTATTAGCCCAATCTATTATTTCTCTGTTTTATCAATTTTTTACTAATAGAAAGAAAAATAATAAGTTCTAATTGAACTAAAATATACAAGCAATTTTATTAAGTTTTTTACTTGATAAGATTGCTTTTTTCTTTTCACGACGATTTTGCATCATATTCTTATTTTTGATAAGGTATACATATATTTAATATTTTCAAGGAGGTATTTTTAAAGAGATTCTTATCTCTTCTTATGAGTACAATAATTGACACAACAACTAAAAAGAGTTACAAAAAGGCGCCATTAATGCCCATTCATATGCGAGTTTTTATGGCTATTATTTTGGGGCAAATTACTTGTGGATATGCTTTAGGTATTTCGGGGACAGCATTATCCAGTGCTGCTCGTTATATTCAAATAAATGATCTTTGGACTGGATTAATTGGAGCGGGTGCTTTAATTGGTTTAGCCGGAAGTATTGTAATTGGTCGGCTTTCCGATAAAATTGGTCGCCGTAAGTTATTAATGATCAATATGTATATTTTAGCTGGGTTAACTTTGTTACATTTAACTACAAGCAACTTTTTATTCACTTTCATCATTCGAATTGGAATTGGATTAATGATTGCAATTGACTATACTGTCGGAAATGCCCTTTTAACTGAATGGCTTCCCAAGGGGGAAGACAGCAAGCGACAAAGTCACCTATTAATTTATTGGACTTTAGGCTTTATTGCTTCTTATGTTGTCGGGACCTATCTTACTGGATTTGGAAAACATACTTGGCAAATAATTTTAGCCACTGGAGCCATTCCAGCTCTTATAACGGCAATTTTTAGGTCTATTTTTAGATTACCAGCATCCCCAAGTTGGCTCGCCAGCCAAGGAAAAATCAAAACAGCAAATAAAGTTCTTAGAAAACATATGGGGCGAAAGTGGGTTATTCCTAAAGGATTTTTGAAGCGCAATAAAAGTAATCAAAACATTTCCTGGGGAATACTTTTTAGCAAACCATATTTACGTCGTACTCTAGTTGGCGGAATCTTCTATGCCTGCCAAGCATTCTCTTTCTTCGGTATCAGTATCTTTCTCCCTATCCTGCTTAAAGGAATGGGAATTAATGATCCGAAGATCTCCGGTATTATTTATAACGGCGGAATTTTAGTTGGAGTTTCATTCGGTATTTTGATATTTAACCGAATTAGTCGGAGAATGTTTCTAGTAAGCAATTTCTTAGTTTCCGCAATATTGATTGGAATTCTAGCGTTATTTCCTTTAAATTCTCAACTACAATTACTTGTATTTACGATTTTTGCGATAGTTCTTTCATCAGGATTAGTATTGGATTATCCTTACCCAACAGAACTATTTGATATCAAGATTCGAGGAACTGGCGTCGGAACTTGTATTACGATTAGTAGAATTGGTGCCGCAGCCGGAACCTTTTTGCTCCCAATCTTGACCCATAATGGTGGGGCTAACTTGGCTATGTTAGTGTGCGGCGGCGTATTATTATTTAGTTTCATTGTATGCTTAATTTGGGCTCCAGAAACTTCACCAAAATTCATGACAAACAAAGATTAGACAATCAAAAAACACTCTACAAATGTAGGGTGTCTTTTATTATTCAAATATTTAGGTAAAAGTTTAAGTAGATTAATACTTAGGAATCCATTTCATCTTTTCAGTCGCTGCTTTAGCATCTGTAATACCTTTAGCTACAAGGTTTTCATCGATGGCAGCTTGGGCTACACTGACAGCTTCCTTAGCAGAGAAGGATTGAATCTTTGAAACAGGTGGCAAGACTGGAGCACCTTTTTCGTTTGGATCAACAATTCCACCAAGTGAGTGAGCAGCCGCAGAAAGCATCCCGTCAGTTACAAGTTTAGCCTCACTTGCCAACACTCCTAAGCCTAATCCTGGATAGATCAAAGCGTTGTTAGCTTGACCAATGTGGTAGGTAACGCCCTTATATTCTACTGGAGCGGAAGGAACACCAGTCGCTACCAAAGCACGACCATCAGTCCATTCAATTAAGTTAGCAGCACTTGCTTCAATTAACTTAGTTGGATTAGAAATTGGGAAAATAATTGGACGTTCAGTGTGAGCAGCCATTTCTTTAACTACAGCTTCAGTAAATGCACCTGGAGTAGTAGAAGTACCGATCATTACAGTTGGGTGAACAGCCTTAACAACTGCTTCAAGATTAGTCAACTCATCAGCATTCTTAAATTCTGAACGATCACGAACAAATGGCTTTTGCTCAGGAGTAATGCCTGCGGTGTCGCTAAAGAGCAATCCTTGTTTATCGACTAAGTAAAAGTGTTTCTTAGCTTCTTCTGGATCCATCCCTTCAACCAGCATTTCCCGATACATCATGTTAGCAATTCCCATTCCAGCAGTTCCTGCACCAAAAGTAAGGAAAATTTGGTCAGTAAACTTTTCTTTAGAAATATTCAAAGCACCAAGTACACCTGACAAGCAGACAATTCCAGTTCCTTGAACATCATCATTGAAGACAGGGATTTCTTTACGATATTTATTCAAAATCTTAGTAGCATTGTCACGACCAAAGTCTTCAAAGTGAATATAAACATCTGGGAAGACTTCACGAGCAATATTCACAAACTTATCCACAAAGTCGTAATATCTTTCCCCCGTTACACGAGCGTGCTTTTCACCAAGGTAAAGTGGATCATTAATCAAAGTTTCATTGTTAGTTCCAACATCAAGTGAAACTGGCAATACTTCGCGTGGATCAATTCCAGCAGCGGCAGTATAAACCATCAACTTACCAACAGAAATGTTTACACCGTTTTCACCCCAGTCACCAATACCTAAAATTCCTTCACCATCAGTAACTACGATCAATTTAATCTTTCTACCACCTGCAGCATTTTCTAGACTGGCTTTTACATCATTCGGATTATCGATTGAAAGAAAAGCTGCACCTTGTGGTTTCATGAAGATCTCACTATATTTTTCGATTGCTGGCGCAATTACTGGATCATAAATAACTGGTAAAAGTTCTTCAATATGTTGCTCAACCACATAGTAAAATAGTGTGCGGTTAGTATTAAAGATTTCCATCAAAAACTTTCTTTTTTGCATCCCTTCAGGGCGAAGCTCATATTGCTCATAAACACGTTTAGCTTGTTCTTGGATAGTTTGCACTTTATTTGGTAAAGTCCCAATTAATCCCAAGCTTTCTCTTTCACGCTCAGTAAAAGCAGTTCCTTTATTTAAAAATGGATCATTTAAAATATTATATGCGTTTGCCATTTAAAAGTCCCCCGTTTGTCTTAACTTACGCTTTTCTTGTATCATTAAGAAGTATAAAACCCAAAAAAATTTATAGTCAAACAAAGCAACATACCAAAGTTTTATTTATATGAGGATTACGAAAATTGAATATTCAAGATTTAAGATACTTTCATGAACTGGTAAATTTAAAGAGCTACACCAAAACAGCTGAGAAATTTGGCGTCAGTCAACCAACTATCACTGCTGCCGTTAAACGTTTAGAAAATAAATTAGGCACAACTTTTTTAATTAGAGATCAATCACACAAAAGTATTATTATTACTCGCGTGGGGATGCAATTTGATGAACATGTTCAGTCAATTTTAAATGAATTAAGGATTGCCGAAGAGGAAATCAAGCAAAATGAATCAGCCACTATTCCTTTTGGCCTTCCTCCAATTATCGGCAGAAATTATTTTCCTACTCTCGTGCCAACATTGCTGGACAAAGGAATTCTTCATCGGTTAAACGTAATTGAAAATGGCTCATATGATCTTTACCATCTTTTACTAGATGGGCATATTAATTTTTCAATGCTAGGTTTAACAAAAGTTAATCCTGAACCAGGAATTCGCCTTAAAATCATTAAGCATTATCCCATGAATATTATCGTCAGCAAAAAACATCCTTTAGCTCACAAAAAAGCGATCTCTTTTAAAGAAATCGCTAACGAAAATTTTATTGGATTAAGCAGCGATTATATTCATACCCGCGCTTTAGACAGAATGCTTAAGCAAAGCAAAATCAGTATTAACACAATTTATCGCAGTCCCGATGTGATGGTGGTTAAAAGTTTAGTAGCTCAAAATTTAGGGATCTCCTATCTTACTACCCTTTCTATTACTAAGCACGATGATGTAGTTTCGATTCCCCTCCTAGATGCAAATCAACCGGAATTTATCCTAGCTGCAGCTACGCGAGAAAATCATATCATGACTGCTAAAGAAGAAGAGTTGTGGGATATCCTTACTAAATAGCCATTTAGCCAACAATAAGCATTAATACAGGTACAACTACGATAAATAATAGTGTACTCAAAACTACAACGTTGGTTGCATAATCAACATCGCCATGAGCTTCATTAGCCAAAATTGGTAGCACTGATAATGCTGGTGTTGCAGCTTGAACAATGAATGTTTGGCCCATTAGTGATGGCACTGTTAACTTTAAGGCTGGGGCACCAATTTTCACTAAGAAGATCATAACAGCTGGTGCTAAAATAAAACGTCCCAATAGCGCTATAACGGTATCTTTGTCAAAGTGAACACTTTTAATACCTGAATCAGCTAAAACAATCCCAATATAAATCAATGAAAGAGGAGTAACCAAGTTACCAATGTAGGTAAAGGTTTGATTTGCAAAAGTTGGTAATTCCCAACCAGTCAAAAGCCAAATTACCGCTACAATAAAACCAACTAATGGCATTGGTAAAATTTTCTTCCATTCAATTTTGTGTTCTTTCTTTTCTTGAGCCACTAAAGTTGGATCATCATTTTTGATGAGGAATACCCCAAATGCCCAAGTAGAAACTGTATTGATAATGTAGTAAACCAAGAAATATGGCATTGCCCTATTCCCAAATAAAGCAATGTTTAATGGCATCCCAATAAAGATAGTATTTGCATTCGCAATGGTGTTGATGAATGTACCACGACGACCAACTTTTACTTTAATTACTTTAACTAAAATAAAAGCAACTACATAGGAAATAACAACTCCAATAAATGGTAAGAGTAAGTCTTCAAAGAGGTTTAACAGACTTCCTCTAGTCAAGTTATTCTGTACAGAAATGAAAATTGATGCCGGCAATGCAATTTGGGTAATTAATTTCGAAATATTACGTGAAAATGAATCTGCAAGCCAACCTGCTCTTCTTAAAACATAACCTAAGAGCATAATTAGTACGATAACTACTACACTCGATACAGATGATAGAAATGTTGCCATTAATATTCTCCCTTCATTTCATATAATCAAATCTTTAGTTATTATAAGCATTTGTCTATATGAATAATATATAGGCATAGTATTTATAACACTTTTAAATTATGTTTCAAGAAAAAAGAAGTATTTCCTAAGAAATACTTCTTTTTTCTATCCATCCAGTTCTACTTCTTGTAACTTTCGCATCTCATCATAAACTTGACCTCGCCGGCCTGAATCAACGGCCAAAACTAACATATCTCCAGCAGCAATCGTTGTTTGACCATTAGGAATAATTTCCTCACTCCCCCGTCGAATCAACTTCACTAAAGTATCTTTAGGCCAACTAATATCCGCCACCTTTTCATCAACAAGTTGACTGCTTTCATAAACAGGAACAGTTAATTGATCCTCATGACCAGAAGCTTTTGCGACACCATTCTTACCCTGCATGGCTTCAGCTAAACTATCATAAATTGGCCGTCCACCTAAAAGTTCATCAACCAATAGAGCAATAAAAGCTACAACCGCAAGTGGCATTAAGTGTAGTAAAGACCCTACCATTTCAGTAATCAAAATAATCGCTGTAAATGGAGCTCTAATAATTGCGGCAAACAAGCCAGCCATTGAAAAGATCACCAAGTTAACCACTAGTTTAGCGGGCATTAAACCAAGTTGAACCATAAAAGTTCCATAGGTTGCCCCAACTAAAGCTCCCATAGTCAAAATCGGCAAGAAAATGCCACTTGGTAAACCTGAGTCATAAGACACGATTGAAAATGAAATTCTCAAAATAAAGAATAGGGCCAGCATCCCTACTGTAATCCAGCCTTGCGTTGTAATCGTGTTTGAAAGTGACAAAATCAAACGATTACCTGGACCAGTGATAAGGGGCCAGAAATAAGCAATCGGAATTAAAATTGCCAATGGAATCAAACCGTGAAGCCAACGCGGAATAATAGTTATTTTTTTATAGACATTCTTAAAACTAAATAATCCTAATTTATAGATATGACCTAAAATTCCTAATAATAGTCCCAACAAAATCAGATGCCAGTAGAGAGGCAATGGAAAAGAATGATTGTAGGAAATGGCTAAAGATGGGTGCAAGCCGAAAAAGTTAGAAACTACAAAGTTTGATGCTAGTGCGCCTGCCAACGCATTTAACCAAACACGAGGAGAAAAATTATGGAAAACTTCCTCTAGTACAAAAAGCGCCCCACTCAGCGGTGCACCAAAAGCCGCCGACAGACCACTGGCAGCACCAGTTGCAAGTAAAACCCGGGAATTAGTTTTTGTTTGTTTAAATCCTTCTCCAACCCCTTGTCCAATTGAAGAACCTAGTTGCAAAGAGGGACCTTCTGGTCCTAAGAAAAGTCCAGTTCCAATTACTAAAATTCCTCCAATTAATTTACGCCATAGAATCGGAAACCATTTTACGGACAGTTTTCCTTGTAATTCCAGCTTTACTTCGGGAATTCCGGACCCTCCAACATGTGGGTATTGCTTAACAAAATATCCTGCAATTACGGCTACAATGATAAACCCAATTACAATTGCTACAAACCAGACTGCATTTTGATGAGCTTTTTTAAATAAATCCAACCAAAATGCAGATGTTTTTTCAATTCCAAATCTAAAAAGTCCTACTACTAAACCAGTAAAAATCCCCACGATAATTGCTTCAACCAGCAACTTGAGAGTAGTTGTATTATCCCTTTTCATTTTTTTCTCCACTTTCATAAAAATACATAACTATTCTACCTCAAAAAATTGCTATTATCATAATTACCGCAAACAAAAAAGAACTCCACTGGAGTCCTTTTTCTGTTACACGTGTAACAACTATTTTTCTTCATACCATTCAGTATGGAAAGTACCTGGACGGTCATTTCTTTGGTAAGTGTGAGCACCGAAATAATCACGTTGACCCTGAATCATATTAGCTGGCAAGTTTGGATTAAAGATTGATTCCAAGTAATTAAGTGCCGCACTTAAAGTTGGAGTTGGTACACCAGCTTTAGTAGCAAATTCAACTGACTTTCTCAATGATGGAAGATTCTTTTCCATCAAGTTTCTAAAGTAGTCATCTTCAAACAAGTTCATTAATTCCTTGTTATCTGAGTAGGCATTTTCAATATCTTTAAGCATTGCAGAACGAATGATACAACCTGCTTCCCAGTTTTGAGCAATGGACTTGTATCTTAAGTCCCAATCATATGCCTTAGCTGCCATAGTTAATTGTTGGAAACCTTGAGCATAGGCTACAGCTTGAGCTAATTGTAAAGTCTTGCCAAATTCATCAACTAAGTTATCTGGAATTTCACCCTTGTATTCAAACTTAGTAGGCTTAGCACCATTCTTAAGAGCCAAGTGGGTTTGCTTACTCATAAAACGAGCCATAACCGCTTCAGCAACCACAGTTACTGGTGCGCCGAGAGCAACCCCATCTTCAAGCATCCAGTTACCGGTTCCCTTGTATGAAGCAACATTTAGAATATGATCAATAATATGATCATCAGTTAAATCATCTTTTTGAGCCAAAACTTTAGAGGTAATTTCACTCAAGTAAGCCTCAACTAAACCATGATTCCATTCGTCAAAAATCTTTGACATTTCATCATCGCTCTTATGTGCGACATCACGAAGCAAGTTGTAGACTTCTGAAAATTCTTGCATAATGGCATATTCAATACCGTTATGAACCATCTTTACATAGTGACCTGCGCCTTCAGGCCCCATGTAACTTACACATGGTTTACCTTCTTTGTTTTTAGCTGCCATTTTTTCAAGAATTGGGGCAACTTCCTTATAAGCTTCTTCATCTCCACCTGGCATTAAAGCAGGACCATTTAAAGCTCCTTCTTCACCACCAGAAACACCCATACCAATGAAGTGAATACCATGCTTTTCCATTTCGTGATAGCGACGATTGGTATCGTGGAAGTTAGAGTTACCACCATCAATTAAAATATCACCTTTATCAAGAAGTGGAAGTAATTTTTGTAAAGTTTGATCAACTGGTTTACCTGCCATAATTTGGATCAAAATCTTACGAGGCTTTTCAAGTGAATTAACAAATTCTTCCCATGAATCATAAGCTTTTAATTTGTCATCTTCATACTTAGCAAAAGCGTCAACTTCTGGCTTATCAATACTAAAACCAGAAACTGAAATGCCATGATTTCTAGCATTTAAAGCAAGGTTTTTCCCCATTACGGAAAGTCCAATAACACCAAATTGTTGCATATATTTTCCTCCGTTCAAAATCTCTCAGTATACATTATACGAGTGCATAAAAAAAAGTGAAACCTTAAGGTTTCACTTTTATTTTTTATCAAACAGAATTAGTGTTGTGAAGCACCTGAAGTAGTATCAGGTTCTGGGTCTGGTTTAGGTTCTGATTCTTCATGTTGAGATGCACCAGATGCAGCATCAGCCTCCAAACCATACTTATCAGCAAAGTAACTGAATGGCTTCAAAGCTTCTGCTTGATACTTCTTGACGAAGGCTGGATCGTCAAGGCTGTCAAGTTCAGTTGAATATGGCATTTCGTGGGTGTACTTAATATCAATAAGCATTGGACCATCCATCTTCTTCCATTCCTTGACAGCGTCTTCGAATTCCTTCTTAGTACGAACGACAACACCCTTCATATTCATACCTTCAGCAACCTTTGCCCAGTTGTTGTCAGGAATGATAACACCAGATAATGGTTGGTGGGATTCGTCTTCTTGTTCAGCTTCGATGTATCCTAAAGTTTCATTAGTAAATACAATATTCAAAACGTGCATGTTGTAACGAGCCATAGTCAATAATTCTTGGTTCATCATAGCAAAGCCACCGTCACCAGCTAATTGCCATACTTCACGGTCTGGGTAAACTGTCGCAGCAGTAAGAGCAGCTGGAGCACCATATCCCATAGTTGCGTGAAGACCTGAAGTAGTCCACTTTTGATCATCATGCATCTTAAGCAAACGACAATGGTCAACGTTTACATTACCTACATCAATTGCAAAAATAGCATCGTCTGCAGCTTCTTTATTAATTACATCCCAAATTGGTTCTGGACGAACTGGCATTTCATCAGAATCAACAAAGCTTTCTTGCCATGCATCCCAGTTTTCACGGTCAGCAATAGCAGCCTTATAAATTGGTGATTCTGGACGATCTTCACCGGCATCAATTAAGGCACGCAAAGTCTTCTTAGCATCAGCTAAAATTGGAACATCAACAGTGTGACGCTTTCCAAGCTTGCCTGGATCAACATCAATTTGGATAACCTTAGTATCTTTGTTAAACCAAAGAACTGAGAATGGTGAGTTATTACCAACCCAAACTACCAAATCAGCGTAGCTTTGAATTTCATTCGGTGTTTTAGCCCCAATACGGCCGATAGTACCAACATATGCTGGGAATTCATCTTCAACCACACCTTTACCAAGATATGAAGAAAGAAGTGGCATCTTAAACTTGTTAGAAAATTCCTTCAATTCTTCACCGGCACCTGCTTCTCGAGCACCATTACCAAAGTAAACAACTGGATTCTTTGCTTCTTTGATCAATTTAACAGCTTCTTCCACAGATTCCTTCTTAGGACCAGCAAAGTTTGCGGGAACGTGAGCATTGTAGCTAGTCTTGTAGTTATCTTCAATCTTAGTCCAGCCATAATCCTTAGGAAGAATGATAACTGCAGGACCCTTTCTTGCATATGCTTGCCGAATTGCTTCATCAGTAATAACTGGAATTTGTTCTGGAGTCATTGCTTGACGGCACCATACACTGGCATTTAAGAACCACTTATCTTCATCAAATGCTTGGAAGAAGTCAATATTTTCACGGCTTGTTGGAACATTAGCTACAATTGCTACCATTGGTGATTTATCATATTTTGCATCGTATAAACCATTAAACAAGTGAGCAGCACCAGGACCTGCTGAACCGAAACATACACCAAGCTTACCAGTTAACTTATATTCAGCAGAAGCAGCTAAAGCACCTGCTTCTTCATGACGAACTTCGATAAACTTAATCTTATTTCTCCAGTCGTGAACAGCGTTCATACCTGAGTCAAATGAACCACCAGGGAAACCATAGATATGATCAACGTGCCAATCATATAAAACTTTAAACATCGCGTCTGCGCCATTAATCTTTGTCATTTTAAGTGCATCTCCTTAATATTCGTTTGCTTACATAATGTATTAAAGCACATAATTTCACAATTTCAAGTAGGCTGGATTCCAATAATATCAATAATGTAAGCGTTTTGTGAAAATAATAATTTCACAAATTTGTAAAAAGCAAGTATAACTTTTGAGTTATGGTAGTGGTTACATTTGTGATTATATTATCATAGTCATAATATTTTTTATTATTTTGCTCGCAAAAAATATATAAATATTTTTCAAAAAAATATTATTTTGCTTTTTTAGAAGAATATTTCCCAGGAAATGGAGAAGTTTTTTAGCAAAAATTATTTACTTAAAGATTTAATATTGTAGATAATATCACTATTTTCAATAATGTATGGATCGTGAGATACGATTAAAATAGTTTTCCCTTGCTCTTTTAATTGTTCCAATGCTTTAAAAATAATTTCTTTGTTTGTAGGATCCAATGAGCCAGTAGGTTCATCACATAGCAATAATTCTCCTGGTTTCAGAATCGCTCTTGCTAAAGCAATCCTTTGCTGTTGTCCCCCTGATAGAACTCCAACTTTAGTTTTTTCATCTATAACTATATTCAATCGATGTAAAATCTCATTTTTACGCTTATTAAATTGTTTTTTAGATTCTTTAGGATTTAAATTTGCTAAATCTAGGTTTTTCTTTATACTTTGATCATTAATTAATGCAAAATTTTGAAATAGATAACTGATATGATTTTGCAAAAATTCTCTAGCTTTTTTACTTCCCACCTTTGGTGACTCTTCATGAAATAATGTAATAGATCCACCATCAGATCTTTCAAGCAATCCAATTATGTTTAGTAACGTAGATTTTCCACTACCACTTTCACCATAAATCGTAGTAATTTGATTGTTAGCGATACTGAGATTTAAATGATCAAAAACAATATGATTTTTAAACTTTTTCTTTAAATCCTTTATTTTTACAAGATAATCATTATTCATTTAAAAACCTCCCTACTGCTTTTCTAGAAAATAAATGAATAGTTATTAGACTGACTATAAAGTCTATAAAAATTGCAGTTATAAATAAAAGATACACTGGAGGATCCGTAATTTTTTGAATAAATACTGACAATACAATGATTACTAATACAATTTGAAGTAACCACAATAGCCAATAATTTAACATACTTCTAAAAGTAGACATTCCCAAAGTCTGTTTAATTGCAAATGTACGTCCATACACTGAAAAATATAAGCTCATCATTATCGCCGATATCATAATAAACATTACAAAACTTATTATAATTACAAAGATATCTACATAAACCTCACTAAAGATATTTGCTAAATCCGCTTTACGGCTTTGATCTGATCTTATTATTTGGGGCAAATTATCTCTTAAATTATACTTCTCTAAAATTGACAAATAATGCCTATAAATTTGCTTAGGACTCCTACCTTTTTTAGGAATTTTAATAGTATCATCTGCCTCACCTGTAAAAATATCTAGAATCGCATTTTTGCTGATATTTTTTCGGGTAAACACATTTATATATGCATAATTATTTTTCTTTTGTCCCTGCGTACTAAAAATATACTGATTATTTTTAATTATTACAAAATGTGGTCGAAGTTTTAATTTATCAACAAAGTAATTAGAAATACGAGATCTATACTTTATATTTTTTTGTGGTAATAAAATAATTGACCTATGTTCATTTTGATTAATAGTTATCTTTTTATTACTCAGATTATATAAGGGATTAAATCTTAAATAATTCGTATTAATATCTACACTCCTTTGATAATAAGGATTAGAAGTTATTATTTGTGAAGTATCAATATATAAACTACCATCATTTTCTAACTTAGGATATAAATATTTTTGTTCCATTTTAGTCAAACGCATAGGACTAAGTTCTTCATTATATCCTTGCATATTTGGATAAAAATTTACATATTTAGAATACGTCGAAGTTTGAGGATGACTCAGATTCTTTAATATTTGAAACTCCGTATTAGCCAGAGGAAGCGCAGTGGATAAAAGAAAAATTAATAGCAGCCCTTTTGATATAAACGACACT
The DNA here is from genome assembly GCF_024397795.1 of Lactobacillus intestinalis. Taxonomy (NCBI): domain Bacteria; kingdom Bacillati; phylum Bacillota; class Bacilli; order Lactobacillales; family Lactobacillaceae; genus Lactobacillus; species Lactobacillus intestinalis. The sequence goes on from NZ_CP072983.1 coordinate 1,691,738, forward strand.
TCAAATAATTTTCTGGCATAACTTTGTTTTATAATTAATCTGTTTGTAGGAATATATTGTAAAAGAGTAACTAGGCCATATGTAAAAACCAATTCTAGAATTGCTATCAACAATAATAGAGAGACACTGTCCCATATAATTGATGTCTCCTTTTTTAGTAATTCATAAATTATGCCGCCTATTAAAGGAAGAAGACTACCAATTAGGAGTTCTGGTAACACAATTTCCTTTAAGATTCTAAAACTATTAAAGCCTAATGATTTATAAATTCCTATATCATAAATAAACGAAAAAATATAAATTATAAAGAAGACTATCTGAAAAATCACCATAGTTTCAGCCATAGTTTTAATATTATCTGACTCTAGAGACAAATCATCTGAAACTGAATAAATCGGTGTAGGTTGAAAATCCTTTAATTTATAAGAAGTTTTAAAGGCATGGTTATAATTCAAACGTAATTTTCGAATATACTTTTGTATTAAGCCAATATCCTGAGTTTGAATAAAGAATATTCCCTCTCTAGATTTAGGAGGCTCAGTAAAAGAAATTTGTTTAACCGTAAAATTAATATTACTATACTTTTTTAAATGATGACTAGTAGGGGTACGGACTGTTGAATATGTATTTCCATTATGAAAGTCAACATTAAAATTATTTTTTAACGCAGTATTATCCAAATCGCTTACTTCAAATAATACATTTTGAATATGTTTATTGTAATTATAATGTTCATAATTTATACCAGAGCCTAAATAATATGTCCTTTTTAAAAAAGGGATTTTTAATTGATCACTTGTTTTTTGAATTACTTGTAATTGCTTAAAATAGTCTACATTATTTTCTTGATATTTCGGAAATCCTAGTTGTGCATAATTATTTGTTAAATCAAATTCATTGGCTGCAATTATATTATTATGTTGATTAATTATATATATCAACCATAAGCTCACAGTTACAACATCTATCAGTACGAAAAGAAATTTCAGAACTTTTTTATACAATCTAACCACCCACTAAAAAATAAAGGCTGTAAAACCTACAGCCTTTATTTTTATCTATATCCATAATATGCATATGCTTTACCATGACCTTTGGCTGTAGCATAAGCCCAATGACCAGCGCTCGCATATCGAGTAACATAACCGCCTTTTCCTACTTTAGCTTTACCATAATGATAATATTTAGTGTCATGATAATTAGAATGACTCCATTTATAATCATGTAACCCTCTATGATCTACAAAATAGGTCCATGTTCCATGAGAAGATACTGGATTTACAGCTGCAAATGAATTACCAAATAAAAAGGCTGACTTATCTTTAGCAGTTTTATTATTCAAAAGAACTGGAGAGGAAGCCTCAATTACTTTGTTGCTATTATCTAGTACAGCATATCCATTACTAGGCATTTGATTTGAAATAGTTGTAGTATCAGCGTGTGCAAGTGCCGAAACACCAGATAAAGCTACTCCAACACCGCTAAGGGCTAATACTGTAATTAATGATTTTTTCATAATAATCCCCTTATCTTACATAAATTTAATCCACGATAATTACATATTTTTCAAGGTAAAACTGGAGGTTCCCATTCCCACATGTTAAAACCTCCTTTTTCTTTAATTTAATAGTGTTTTAACATGATTCTAAAGGCTTGAAGTTGAATGTGGTCAAAAAACCACACTAAAATTTCCAGTTCTTTACTTGCTCATACCCTATGTCAATTAACTCTTGTTTTAATTTTTTTGCTAAAGTAATGTTTCCGGTAATTGCAGCCAAACTCAACTTAACTAGTCCTTTATAGGCCAACAGTGAAGTATCATCACTATTCAAAATATAGTCTTTTATTTGAACCATTGTTTCGTTTAATGGGATTTTACGTTCATAGCAAGCTCGAAGATAGTTAACGCTGGCTATGGCAAATCTTTTGATATCTAATTCTGATAAATTATCATTCTTTATTATCTTGTTAGCATAACTTTGCATTAAGTAATTTAATTGCTCATTAGTAAAAATAGGCATAACATTTGCAAACAATCTAATGGCTTCAATGTTATTACTTAAATTATCCTTTTTATCTAGCTGCTCGAATATCTTAATCTTAATATGTTCATCTAAATCATTAATGGCATGTTTTAGATAAGCAACTGTCACTATTGATCTTAGTTTTAAAATTTCTTCATGTTTTAAGTTCATTATTTTGTTATGAACATTTTGAATTTTAACTAAATCTCGATTATTAAAAGCAGATCGCATATTACTTTCTAATTCTATTTTATAAAGTAATTTACTAGGCGCATAATTAGAACTAATATTATTAAAAAATTCATTTATATTAATATCATGCATAAAAATAAGACGTACTAACGCCTCAGAACCTATATTACGCATGTTTTTCTCAACTTTATTATAAGACGAAGGATCAATAATTGTTCCAGCCATCTTTCTAACAGAAAGACCTCTTTTGATTCGCTCTTTTTTTAATGCCTCACCTATTGTCATATTACCATCCTCAAATTATATAGTTTGACTCTACAATAATACTTTCCGTTGAGAATAATATTCTCAAATGATTTTTAGATTGTATATCTATCTCAATCACATCACTTATACCATAACTTAAAAATATTATTTCTTCTGTATATTAATACTATTTCCCAGGAAATGGAAATAAAAAAATCCATATCTCACGATATGGATTTAGGATTAATTATCTACTTTTTAACTTTGGAGTAACGACCATTTTGAATGTAAACACTCAAAATTGCCAAGTCAGCTGGGTTAACACCTGAGATTCTTTCAGCTTGGGCTAAAGTTTCAGGCTTAATCTTTTCAAACTTTTGGCGTGCTTCAGTAGCTAAGCCCTCAATCTTACTGTAATCAATGTCAGTTGGAATCTTCTTAGCTTCTTGACGGTGCAAGCGGTTAATGCGAACTTCTTCCTTCTTGATGTAGCCAGCATATTTGATGTTGATTTCTACTTGTTCCTTTACATAACGGTCTGAAGAAATCGTTTCTCCAGTTAATCTTTCAATATCATCAATCGTTACACGCGGACGACGCAAGAAGACATCAGCTTTTACCCCAGCACTCATCTTGTCATCGCCAATGCTTTCAAGGTAAGCTTGAATTTCTTCTGTTGGGTGAATAGTAATTTGGGCTAACTTTTCCTTGGCTTCTTTAATGGCTTCTTTTTTAGCTTCAAATTCTGCATAACGTTCATCTGAAATCAAACCAAATTGATGGCCATAATCAGTCAAGCGCAAGTCCGCATTATCATGACGCAGAATAAGTCTATATTCCGCTCTAGAGGTTAAAAGACGGTATGGCTCATTAGTACCCTTAGTTACCAGATCATCGATTAGAACGCCAATATAAGCCTCATCACGGCCTAAAGTAAATCCTGGCTTATCTTGTGCACGAAGCGCCGCATTAATTCCAGCAATCAAACCTTGTCCGGCAGCTTCTTCATAGCCAGAAGTTCCATTCATTTGACCAGCAGTAAAAAGATTTTTGATATTCTTTGTTTCCAAAGTATGCTTCAATTGCCATGGATCGATCACATCATATTCAATAGCATAACCTGGACGCATCATTTCTGCATGTTCAAGCCCACTAATTGAATGAAGCATCTTAAGTTGAACTTCTTCTGGCATGGAAGTAGAGAAGTCTCCAACATAAATTTCCTTGGTATCCCTACCTTCAGGTTCTAAGAAAAGTTGATGACGGTCCTTATCCGCAAAACGCACTACCTTAGTTTCAATAGATGGGCAATAACGTGGTCCTACCCCTACAATATCACCAGAAAACATTGGAGAACGGTCCAAATTATTATTAATAATATTATGAGTAACTGGATTAGTATAAGTCATCCAACATGAAATTTGGTTCTTTAAATAATCCTCATCCTTACTTTCATATGAAAAATGACGTGGAACTTTATCTCCAGGTTCTTCTTCGGTCTTAGAATAATCAATGGTATTCCCATTTACACGGGGAGGAGTACCAGTCTTAAAACGACGAAGTTTAAAACCAAGCTTTTCCAAATTCTCAGATAATTTAATTGCCGCAATAGTATTGTTAGGACCTGATGAATAATTAAGTTCTCCAATAAAAATTCGTCCACGGGCTGCAGTTCCAGTAGTCAAAACTACACTTTTAGCATGATATTTTGCCCCAGTATTTGTAACTACCCCTTTACATACGCCATCTTCAACAATTAATTCATCAACCATTCCTTGACGTAAGGTCAAATTAGGTGTGTTTTCAATAACATCCTTCATATGCTCATGATATTGCCACTTATCAGCTTGGGCACGCAACGCACGCACTGCAGGGCCTTTCCCCGTATTAAGCATCCTCATCTGAATATAAGTAGCATCGATATTTTTACCCATTTGACCGCCAAGAGCGTCAATTTCACGAACAACCGTCCCTTTAGCTGGGCCTCCCACTGAGGGATTACATGGCATAAAAGCCACCATATCAAGCCCAATCGTAACTAAAAGCGTCTTTTGTCCCATATGTGCACTAGCTAGCGCCGCTTCACTGCCGGCATGCCCAGCACCAACAACTATAACGTCATATTCATTTGAATCGTATGTCTTCATCATTTCCCCCTACTTACCTAAACAGAATTGACTGAACAATTGATTAATCAATTCATCTGGTGCACTATCTCCAGTAATTTCACCTAAAGTATCCCACGCACCATTAAAATCAATTTGAGCAATATCAACTGGAACATCATTATTAACTGCATCAATCACATCTTCCAGTTCACCCTTCGCCTTTTTAAGAAGAGCCACTTGGCGTTGATTTGTGACTAAAACTTGATCATTTGAATTTTCAATTCCGCTAAAGAATAATTCTTTAATTGCACCTTCAAGTTCCTCAAGATTCTTTTCTTTTAAAATTGAAGTTGAGATAATTTCACTATGTGTAAGTTCTTTAACTTCATCCACAGATAGTTTTTGCCCCAAGTCTGTTTTGTTTAAAACGATGATTCGCTTCTTTGGTTCTGTTAACTTTATCAACATCTTATCCTCATCACTTAATTCTTTGCTAGAATCAAGTAATAGAAGAACCAAATCAGCTTTTTCTAGAGCCTGTTGTGAACGTTCTACACCAATTTTTTCCACTTTATCTTCAGTATGATGAATCCCTGCTGTATCAATCAATTTAAGTGGAACACCTTGAACTGAAACATACTCTTCTAGCGTGTCCCTAGTAGTTCCGGCTACATCGGTCACAATTGCTTTATCACTTTGAGTTAAATAATTTAATAAAGAGGACTTTCCAACATTTGGCTTTCCTACAATTGCTGTAGCCAATCCATTTCGCAAAATAGTTCCTTGTTGAGAAGTTTTCAACAAGTGATTAATTTTGTTGATAACACTTTGAGAAGTTTCTGACATTTGTTTAGCAGTAACTTGATCAGCATCATATTCAGGATAATCAATATTTACTTCTACATTCGCTAAAGTATCTAAAATTTCTTGACGCATAGCGCGAATTTGATGCATCAAACCACCTTCAAGTTGTTTAACTGCAACTTGTCGAGCTTTATCAGTCTTGGCACGAACAATATCCATCACACTTTCAGCTTGTGTAAGATCAATTCGACCATTTACAAAGGCTCTTTTAGTGAACTCACCAGGATCGGCCATTCTAGCACCGCTTGATAGAAGTAATTGTAAAATTTTATTAGTAACTACAATACCACCATGGCAGTTAATTTCCACAATATCTTCACAAGTGAATGTCTTTGGTGCTCTTAAAACCGTCACCATTACTTCATCAATCACTTGATCATTTTGTGGATTAATAATGTGACCATAATGGATAGTGTGCGTATCAACCTTTGCTAAATTGGCACCTTTAAAAACTTGATTAGCAATTTTAATTGCATCTTCGCCAGACATACGCACAATAGATATACCGCCTTCGCCAATTGGCGTAGAGATAGCAGCAATTGTATCAAATTCTGTTAAAACTTGAGCCATTGATTTCTCCTTTTTCAATAAAAAAAGTGCATTATACCACCATGTGGAAACATAGTGGATAAAGCACTTTGACTACTTTATCTAAAAATGAGTTTTAGACAATATTTTATTTTTTGCGTCTTAAACGCTTGTATGTTCTTCTTAAACGACGTTGACGCTCACGTTCTGCCTCTTTTTTAGCCTCTTGTTCTCGCTTATATTTAATTGGATTTTGCAATATAAAGGTTTGAACTGCTTGGAAGAGGTTGGAAATTACCCAGTAAAGTGTAATCGCAGATTGGAACCCAATTGCCATTACACCAACCATTACTGCCATACCATATGTCATAACCTTAGTCATCCAATTTTGAGATGAACGTGGGGTAGATAACTGACTGATATAGGTAGAAATGAAAGTGAAGATCATTGCCAAAATTGGCATTACATAATATGGATCCGGTTTTCCTAAATCCATCCATAAGAAATGCCCATTCTGCAGTTGCGGTGTACGCCAAATAGCTTGATATAAGGCATACATAACAGGCAACTGAATAACCACAGGTAAACATCCAGTGTATGGATTTACCCCCGCTTCTTTATAAAGCTTATTGGTTTCTTGCGACAATAATTGTCTTGATTCTGCATCACGTCCAGGATACTTTTTACGCAATTCATCCACTTGTGGTTGAATTTGTTGCATTTTTGATGTACTTCTGATTGTTATAGCATTCAGAGGTAACAAAATGATTCTAATCAAAATGGTAAAGACAATGATTGTCCAGCCATAATTGTTACCTAACAGCTTAGCTAACCAAAGTAAAAATGCAGACACGTAATAAACAATCCAACGATCCCACCAATTTCCACTGGTGTGAGAAACAGGTGCTTGTTGACCAGTATTTGTAGCACAACCTGTTAAAACAACGGCAATGACAAATACTGCTAGAATCGCAAGAAGACGTTTAACATTTCTCTTTGTTAAAATGTCCTTCACTCTAACTTTCCTCAATTTCATCTTCATCTGGTATTTTCTCAATGACGTGAGCTAAGGTTAAAGCATGCAATAAATTTTTGCGTACCTCAGTCATGTCAAAATTGCGAGCATAAGGCCGAGTAATTACCAAAAAATCAACACTAGGATCAATCTCCTGTTTATTTTCAGTAATCACTGCCCGAATATAACGTTTGAGTCGATTTCGGACAACGGCAGTATGACCGACTTTTTTACCAACAGAAATTCCAACACGAAAGTGCTTATTTTCTGCTTTCTCTATTTTATAGATTACAAAAGCTCGGTTAGCGACTGAATCGCCTAATTTAAAAGCTCGTTGAAAATCCCTTTCAGATTTAACTCGATAAGACTTTCTCAAAACGTTTCATTCCACTCTAGTAGACTAAAAAAACCACTGAGATTCAGTGGTTTAAGCAGATAAGACTTTTCTACCCTTTGCACGTCGTCTTGCTAAAACCTTGCGGCCATTTGATGTGCTCATACGCTTCATAAAACCGTGAACACGTGAACGATGACGTTTCTTTGGTTGGTAAGTTCTCTTAGTTGACATAAACTGCACCTCCATCTTTATATGTGCTAACAACACAATTTCTTATCTAGAATAGCACGATTAACGCAAAAAACCAAGTAAAAATTAAAAAAAGAATTGTCAAAAAGTAATTGAATTTTTTTCAAATTTACGAAAAAATATGTGGATAAATTTAAACCTGATTTTTACCTTGAAAATTATTCACAGACTATTCCCCAATGTTTTACACAATTAACAGCCTGTTGAAAAACATATTCACAGCATGTGGATACTTACTTAAAATTAATAAAAATCCTGCATCGCTTAGGTATTTTTTATTCGCAATAGCCCCTGTAGATAACGTACCGTGTTAAAATAAAAATAGTTAATCTGTGGATTAGTTATTAAACATTTTCCACACCCTGTGAATTTGGGAATAACTTTTTTCACTTGTGGAAAACCTAGAAATTAAATGTTAAAATAAATATGCTTTTTACTATTGGAGGAATGTACT
>NZ_CP072984.1 GCF_024397795.1 Lactobacillus intestinalis
TTCCTATAATTACTACGATAATCCACCATTTTTTGATATAAATTGCCAAAAGTTTTAGGCTCTTCTTTTTCTTTTTTCATGATAAGTCTCCTGAGTTCTCAACTATATTTTAAAACCTAATTTTTTAATAAGCTATGAAAAGACTTTTATTTAGATGTTTTGTAATCATTAGTAATTAGTATTGATGTATGCAAAATCTATACTTGATATTCGGATGATTTTTGAAATATTTATGTTGTTAAGCAGATATAAAGTAAGTCAAAAATTGCATTTTATGCTTAATTAATATTCATACGTACAGTATCAATGATGATGCAATAAGATCAAGACTACTACAATAGCAATTTTGGGAGTAAAAAACAATAGTAATTGTCATGATTTTCACCGCCTTTTTAGAATTGAATCTATTATGTCAAAGTAATATCTCCTAGTGTGGAAATGTAAAAACAAGCAAAAAAAAACGCCAAATCTAGTTTAAAGATTTGGCGTTTCTATATATTCAAGATTAATTAGGACTAAGATTTTCTTTTTTCTTAGCCTGCGCAATCAACTTATTCATTTCAATCATTTTTTTTTTATAACCTTGGAATTTTTCTAATGCTTCATCATAACTAATGAACCTCTCTGAATAATTATCTAAATTTTCAGAAAAACTACCAATTGTATAATCGTAAGTACAATAATCATATACAAATTTTACGGGAGTCTCCCACATATTTTGAGGCAGACTTTCATTTTTATCAGCATAATAATTTTCAAACTGAATTTTAGCAGTTTCATGTTTTCATCAAAGAATTCAGCGTTAAATGTCCATTCAGGAACAATAATTGCATTCAGAATTTCAGTATGCTCTACCATGCCTTCTCCAACTGAACGAATATTTATTAAATGTGCCCCGGCTGGTTTATTGGGATTATAAATAAAAGATGGATCTTTCTTAATCGTATTAAATGTATTTTTAAGATCTTCAATATTAGATAAAAATTCTTTTTCGTGTGCTTTCATTGCATACCTCTATGTCTATGATAGTGCCTTCCCTCTATTTTATATTATCTAAGATTGATTACTTAAATTATTATCTTGTGCTTAATGAAAGCTTAGTTAATAAAGAGATAAAAAGATAAAATAATGCTAGCACTACTATACTAGATTATTCTATTGCCCCAAAATTTGATAAAATCTCCCTTCCGTTGCGGGCAAGTCTATTCTCGACGCTTCAGCCGGCTAAAGCCGTCTTCCGTATCGTCTCGAAGTAGCCAAGCCCTCCACTACTGGGAGCTTTAAAATACTCAAGTGTTCTGACCTCCATTGGTGTACCTATTATAATGAAGAAAAAAGTATAATTAAAACCTATATTAATTATATAAAAGGAGAAAACAATGCTTAAAGAACTTTACGATCTTATAAAGAAGTACTTTCGTAAAATGAATATTCCTATTTTCAATTATATTTTTATTTTGGAGATCATTTTAATAATTTATCTACCTAATAAAAAATTCAATCTGTTTTACTGGAATAATATAGATATTGGAAATATTTTGTATCATATTGGGCAGATATTTTATGGGTCACTCAGTATCTGGATTATTTTCTTACCTATCTTATCTTAATAGCTTGCATATTAGCAGTATGTGTAAATGAAAATTGGCTGTCATTTCTAAATAGTAATTCTGAATATATAGATGGTACAACACATGGCTTTTCTTTAGTTCGGGCTGTTAAAAGGCTAATGAAATTATCATGGATATTTATTCATCAAGGGTGGATTATATATGTTGCTATTATTTTGGCAATTGGTAAACGCGCTTATATTTATTCGGTATTGTTTCATCCAGTAGTTGATGAATATGAGTTTTCTCTATTATATTGGCTCTTCATGACTGCGAATGGGTTCTATACGATCTGGACAATATTTTATGCAACTGGTGCATATGTTATTCAAACTGATTATGTGAGGAAAGAGATTAATGTTAAAGAAATAAGATATTTGATAATTGCTCAGTCAAACGAATATTTATTTGTCAAAGATCAAATGCTTACTACTCCTGTATTTTATTTAGTGCAAAGTCAAATAAATGGCTTAAATCTCAAATATAAAATTATTGATTTTTCAAAAAAATTTGAAGAAATTAAATACGAATATGAAGCAAAAGTAAGAGACGCGAAAAATACCGAAAGCTGATTATTTAATACTATATAGTGCTAAGACTAAATTATTCTATAGTCCTACTAAATAAAACCTAAAAAACAAAAATGACAGATCTACTTAAAGATTTGTCATTTTTGCTTTCAATATTTAAACCTTACCAAGATCATTCTTATGGAGATACTGTATTAATTATCTATCTTTTTAATCCAATCTCTGGCAGCCGAAATAGTTTGATTAAAAGTAAGATCATTTACAAATGGATGTTTTCGAACATAATTCTGCCACAATCTTTGCATTCTTTGATTATTCTGAATCTTATCTATTTGTTGTAAACAATAATCCTTATCAATTTTACCGTCTTTATAAAAAATAGACTTTCTATAGTTTGCTGTATTAATAAAGGCTGCTTGTAATGTTGGTATATTAATCTTTACATTTTTATTTTGCAAAATATAAAGATCATAGAAGTCCTTCATTCTAGTGTTCGCAATTCCTCTAGTAATTACAGTTTCAAGTTTTTCTGCTGTTACCGTCTCCATGTTATATGCCCAAATCTCAATTTTTTCATTTTCTAGATGAGGCATATAATTATAATGGATTTCTCTAGGAGTAATAACATCTCCAGTTGAAATATCAACTTTTAATGGATACCTAATGGTTTTAAAAGATGCATTAAAGTGTAAACGAAAACCTTTGTATTCTTCATTCTCATGGATTTTCTCTATTTTTATCAAAACAATTTCTAACGGATCATTATCAGGCTTAGTATTACAAATTACCGTAAATACTTTCTCTATTTCGCTTTCAGTTAGATCAAAGCCTTTAATCTCGCCATCAATATCTTCTGTTGAACGATTATTAATACCAACTACTGCTGATAATAGTAATCCTCCTTTTAAAATAAAGTTGTCCTTATATTTTGATAGAGAGATTCTTTTTAATAAATCATCTAACATAACTTCTTGCCATAAGCGCCCTATTTCATTACCACTTATATGATTTTGCTGAGCATACTTTCGTATATCTGCCTTAAATTGCTTTTCATCTACGTAATTTTTCACAGTAATACCTCTAAATAACTATTTACCTTATCCATTACTTTAAATTTTTCAGCAAAATCCATCAATGCATTAATATCCTTTTTACTTCTTTTTGCCCATGTTTTATAAGCGTTAGTTATTATTTCAATATCTACCATATTAACAGTGCGTAAAATCTCGGCCAAAGTTCGTTCTGGAGAATATACTTTAATAGTATTTCCGTTAAAGGATTTTGTTTCTGTGATTCCAATATCTTGGAGAGATTTTATTTGATAATGAGCTTTAATATCCAAGTCCAAATTTGCATGATTATAGCCCCTTGGAAAAGTCATATCTAAACTAAAAGGATATTGATCACTTAGATTCCATAAATATAAAGCTGTTTCTAAAGAGTAGACACCTCGTTTATATTTTTGTTGCAGACTATAAAAAATATCTTCCGTAGTGTCAGATTCTTGATATATACCTGGGCGTGTGCGCTCAAGTAATCCTGATTTTAAAGCTAAGTTAATGTTATAACTTGAGATATTATTGTTAATTAACTGATTATGTGTAAGAGTCCCATTATGGTCTCCGGCCAATTTTTTAATTAATGCTTGCTGATTCATAAAAACACCTCTTTTACTTATTTTACTACAGTTAAGTTAGTTGTGCAGTAAAATAAGTAAAAGTGGTAAGACTAAGTAGTATCAGCACTACAGCATTATGTAGTCCGACTATCCAAAATCAATTGTATCTAGAATGTGTTCACGGGTTTCTTGATCTAGTCCTAAATAAGCTAGAGTCATGTCTTCAGATGAGTGATTTAACAACTTCATTACTAAAGCGATATTGTGATTAGTTTGTTCGTAGACGCGATAGGCACCCGTCTTTCTCATCGTGTGTGTACCAAGATAATCGATATTTAGCTTCTTCCCTACTTTATACATAATCATGTAGTAGCGACGCTCATCAATGTGCTTCTCGGGACGTTTAAAAGAGGGAAATAACCATGGGCTGTAAAAGACAGTTTGAGTGGGATTTTCCTTTTGCCACTTTTCTAGCCAATCGTAGTAAGTCTCTAAATCATGTCTAATGGGATTAAGATATAAAGTATTTGGCTTCTTAGTTTTTTTATCTATTATATAGGCGTTTTTCTTAACGCGCCCCCGCTTATCATATACATCTGACTTCTTTAATCGTAGTACATCACTAACTCTAAGCAAGGTAGCCTTACCCGTTTGGAAAATAGTATAGTTCCTGCATCCCAGATCGAAATCTTTCAAAAGAGACTCTTGAACTGAGCGCAAGACCCAAGAATCTTTGATTGGCTTAACTATCTGTCTCATATGCTATTTTATCTCCATGTCGCTAAGTGTATTTAAATATCATAAATGATTAATTATTGACTTAAATAAATTTTAAAGACCACAGAATGCTTCTCTCAGCATCAGTAATCCACATTTTAGCTGTAGTATCATTTTATGATATTTTATAATTATAACACTATTACTTTTTATATATTTAAGAAAATGGCAATATATCAGTATTTTATATAAAAATAGCTAGTGTCATTACCTACTAATGACACTAGCTTCTTTTATTTTTTTGAAAATATTTTTTAGTGAGATATCTTTTTAATAGGTGACCTCACAATAATTGCAATTTCCCAATTTATTATTTATTTAATATACATTCCACTAATTAAATTGTAAATATACTTATTCCTACGGGCAGATTTTTGAGATTAATTTAATTATTATTGTCCCCCTTATAAAAACTAGTCTTTAAAGGTATATTTTTCAACACATTCTTTACCAAACTAACTACTTTTAATTTTTAGACGTGAAGTATAATTAACGGATTCTTATTCAGGTACTTTCACACTGCCCAAGCATTCAAATTAGGAGTTACTGGATCATGAAAATTGGTGTTAGCTTAGTGGGATTTTTGATTTATGAGATGATGTTATTTTATTACTCTTTATCTAAATATCCGATAATCTTAGTAGATCATAAGTAAAAACTAATTAAATTCAAATATAAAACCGCTTGCATATAAAAGAGAATAGACCTACAATGAAAACGTAAAAATAACGTTGTTTTAAGTTTAGGAGGAAATACTATGAGCATTATTAGTCAAAGCAGTAATGGATATTCTGACACGCAGAATCCTAATGCTATGCAATATGCTAGTGGTTGCTGTTCATGTTCATGTTCCTGTTCATGCTCTTGTTCTTGCACAAGTGCAGCTACAGCCAACCTCAAGTAATGATATTGTGTAACTTACTAGGGAGAATACCTTATATTCTCCCTTTTTTGGAGAAACTAATATGAACGAAGCCTTAGTTTTAAAAAATTTGCAGGTTATTTTAAACAAAAAACAAATAATAAATTTTCAAGGTCAAACTATTCGTATTAATCAAGGAGACAAAGTAGCACTACTTGGAAAAAATGGGGCTGGTAAAACCACCCTCATTAATGCAATTATTGGAAAGATTCCCTACGTAGGTCAAATTTATAAAAATTTTGATGATAATGACATAGGGATTGTCTTTCAAAATAATGAATACAGTGACTTAATGAAAGTAAAGGAGTTAATAGACTTAATTTTTAGAAGTAAGCACAATAGGGCTGTTAATTTAAATAAATTTTGTCAGGAATATAATCTAACAGAGTTATTAAACAAATATATTAAAAATATATCTGTTGGTGAAAAACAACGATTAACAATCGGCCTAGTATTGTCCCAAACAAAAAAAATATTTTTTTTAGATGAACTCACATCGGGCCTAGACTATGAAAAAAGAGAGTTTTTAGAAAATGATGTTAAGACAAAAACAAAAGATGCAACTGTCATACAGATAACACACTATTTTGAAGAAATTGAAGATTGGGCTAATAAAATAATAATTTTAGATCAAGGGAAATTATTATTTCAAGGTTCTATTAAAGAGATTTTAAAAGAATATCCTCACTATTCATGTATCAAAGTTGTGAATATAGATAAAAAAATATATCAATCTTTATTAAAAAGATGGCCAGATATACAGATTTATAATAATAGAATTTTTACAAAGAATATAATTCAAAACACTGAAGTGACAAATTTTCTTTCTCAATCTTTAATTCCTTATCAAGTTAAGAAAGGTAATATCTACACAACTTATCTGTTGGTAGTAGGAAAATCAAATGGTACGAAATCTAATTCAAAGTTTGAAAATGCAATTTAGAGTTCCTATAGCTGTATTTTTCTCATTAATATTTCCAATTATCATGATGGTTACTATGCTAATTTCATATGGGAATTTTTCAATAGGAAATGGGCTTCATTTTATTGATAAGTATTTCTTAGTTAGTATAAGTATTGGGATATTACCTTTGGCTCTAATTAGTTTTCCAATTTGGGTATCTGAAAATATACAAAGCAAAGTACTGGAAAGATTACAATATTTAGGCGTTAATACCTATAAATTAATGATTGCGGATTTGCTTTCGTACCTAATTTTAGCTATCCTAGAGATTTTTTTTAATATTTTAGTAGCACGTATTTTATTTAATCTTTCAATTCCTAATTTTCAGTACGTTTTGGCATTTTTTATTCAAAGTATATATTGTATTTTTGTGCTTTTTGTAGTTGGTTTATCTTTCGCTATCATAATACCTAATACAAGAGTAATCATGCCCTTAGGAATGATTATAATGTTTTTGACATATATGTTTATTGGGGTATTTGTTAGATTTAATGAATTACCTAAGAAGATAATTAATATTAGTAATTATCTTCCAATTAAATATATGACAAATAATTTCTTTAGTATTTGGACTGGACGTCAGCTTTGGAATGGTGATTTTTTAAAACTTAATACGCTTTGGATGATAATTACTGTAATTTTGACCTTACTAGTATACAAATTTAAATATAGAGGAGTTACAAAATGAAAAAATTGATGCATAAACAAGAATATAGAATTATCTTAGAAATAATTGGAGGAATAGTATTATCCATAGTAATCAATTTTGTATCTATTAGTATAGGATACACAAAATATTTTTATTTAGATAATTTTAAAAAAGAATATTTTATCAAGCTTTTAGGATTACCAATATATAAAATCTATAATAAAATTGGAACTCCTATTTTAGCTAATATGATATTTATAGGTGTAATTTGCTCCATATTAGTAGTATTTTTAATGGAATTATTTATTGCTAGAAAACAAAGAGGCGCTACGAATGATTGATATTAAACTGAAAGGTATGCTTAACCAACATACTTTGGCCAAAGAAGATTTACATAATATTTCAAATAGTGATAATCATAATGTGTATTCTCAACTAATACTAGCTAATGCTAATTCTGAGATGCTAAGCTACATGTTAAATCTAAATCATCAAAAATTAAATGATTTTAAAAGTATGTTAGCTTACAATCAAATAAATGAAGCGGGTTTAATAAACGAAGCACAATATTTAAATGAGGTATCCGATTCATCCGTTATAAAATTACCAGCACCTAAAAGACAAATAGGAGTAAGTATTACCAAAGTTCTTTCCAAAAGACATAGTTGTCGAAAATTTAGTAGTATTCCCATTTCTAAACGTGTCCTCTCTACGTTGCTACATTATTCTTGGGGTACATCTCCAAGAAAAATATACACGGACAGTCTTACGATAAACACGAGATATTATGCGTCTGGTGGTGGATTGTATCCTATTAAAGTATATATCTATTGCAATAATGTTGAAGACATGAAGTCGGGTTTTTATCTGTACCAGCCTTTATCTAATACTTTACTTCCATTATCGCAAGATAAAGCTATAAATATTGATAATTTTTACGAGGGAGAAGGGATAGAGGTTTCTTCTTCTAATTTGAGCGTATTTTATGGTTTTAGAGTGAGTTCATTATATTTAAAATATGGAGAATTATCATTATTACTGGCTATAGCAGAAGTTGGGGAGATGTCTCAAAATTTTGATTTAGTGGCTACATCATTAGGCTTATCTGGTTGTACCATTGCGGGTTTTAAAAAAAGATATATAGAAAATATATTAGATTTTGATCATATTGATGAACATATATTGTTAAGCAGTATTTGTGGAAAAGAGTAATAATTATGAATACATATATCAAACCACAGAATGTGTATATTGAAAATTTAAGTGATAGATTTAAAATTTCAAAAGGATTCTTACATAAACAAACCCTAGTGATTGATAAAGAAAAAAGCAGTAATGCATTTGTAGATGCATTTGAAACATTTATAA
This sequence comes from Lactobacillus intestinalis, assembly GCF_024397795.1. Lineage (NCBI taxonomy): Bacteria > Bacillati > Bacillota > Bacilli > Lactobacillales > Lactobacillaceae > Lactobacillus > Lactobacillus intestinalis. Next base: position 8,439 of record NZ_CP072984.1, read on the forward strand.
GAAATGGAACAATTTCTGTAAAAATAGATAGCGACATAGATAAAGACTTTAAAAAATTAGCCCAATTTGATCTTATTCATTTCGAAATCGAAGAAAAGAGCAAAAATTTTATAGTAGCAGAAAGAAATGCTATAGATTTCTTGAAAAAATATCTAAATATAAATTCAACAGTAGTCGCACCAGATAGTATATTATCTTCTGATGATGTAAATACATTAGTAAATCAAAAGGATAGAGAATTATCAAAAAGTATTAGTGATAGAGTTGTAAAGAATATAGGAGATAGTAATCTATACGTTATTCTACCTTATAATAGAGAAAAAATTATTCAAGCTATTAACATATTAACTAAAATAAAAAATATGCCATATACATTAATATTTTTTGATAATAGAAACTTATTTGCTACAAATATAGTTCACGGAGAGACAGGTTGCTATGAATGTTTAGCAGATTCTATAATTTCGAAGTTTCCCAAGGATATGGAATATTATAGAAATCATTATTTTATTAAGTCACCCGAAAAATTCGATATTTCAATTTACGGGGTTATCATTAGTATTTTAAATAATGAATTGAAAAACGTAAACCTTTATGGAGATACTGCACTTAGAGGAAATGTTTTCCATCTTTACTTACCTACATACGAAAGCGATTTCGACTTTAATAAAAGACAAACAAGTTGTACAACTTGTTCTACAGTAAATAATATCTTATTTGCAGAACAAAATATGAAATCATGTGAAATTATGAAAGAAGTTTTGAGAAAATGTTAGTATTTCAAAATGATCTTAATTATAATTTATATCGACAAAAACTACTAGGTGGTAATGTATCGGGTATTTGGAAGAATAATGTTTATTTTTTAGGGGCCAGTTCGTATCCAATCCCCAAGTACCATTATTTAACTGCACAGTTTAATAATTTTGAGAAAAATATCTTTCATGACCATATGTCAGTGAACTACCATTTAAGTGGCTATGGAACGGAATATAATGAAGCATTAGCCTCCTTCTTAGGTGAAAGTTCAGAAAGATATTCGTTTACATTATTATATAAGAATATTAAAAATCAAATTATACATGCTACCTATAATGATTTAAAGAAAAAATTCCCTAACGATCTTATTCTAGATCTTTCGTTAATAAATGTTTATTTTAAGAAAAAAGATATTACTCATTATATAGAACCTAATGATTTAATATCTTGGGTCCCAATGTATTCTTTATTGAATAGTAAATTAAAAGTATACGTGCCTTTACAAATGGTGGTGCTTTTTGATAAAAAAATATTTAATAAAGAAAAAAGATTTTTAAATAGTGCGGTTTCTACTGGAACAGCCTCACAAGAGACATTTAAAAAAAGCATACAAAATGCAATTATAGAAATTTTACAAATAGATTCTTACAATTTATGGTGGTATGGAGGATTCACTGGAACAAAATTAGATGTAAACATTAAAGAGCTGCTTCAAAAATGGTTTAACAATGAATCAGTTAATAATTTTATAAAAAAGTTTGATGTTAAATTTACTGATATTTCTTTTGATAAACCTATTCCTATTGTAGTCTGTGAAATTTCTGCAAAAGATTCTAATTTGCCCAAATATGTAGTTGGGGTACAAGGTGGTCTAAACTTAAATAAGTGTTTGTATAGAGGATTTTTAGAAGCACTAACAGTTTTAGAATACTGTTTCACTACCATTTGGAATAATACAGAAAAATTTAAAAATATAAAAAAAGATATATCTAAGCTATCTATAGATAACTTAGATGATAATGTTATTTACTACGCTAAGTATGGTATTCAAAATTTAAAGAGAGAAAGAAAATGTTGCTTAGAAAAACATAAGAAAGTTAACTCATTTAATGAGTTAATAAAAAGTATCAGTAAATTCAGTAAATTTGCTTGTTACTTAAACATTACCCCAGTAGAATTTTATAATAAGAATTTTGTTGTTTCTCGAGTATTAATTCCAGAATTATTATCCCTTCCTTTACCGTCCTTTCCACCATATTATCATCCTCGATATGCTAATATAGGAGGAATATTAAACTATGTACCGCATCCAATGGCTTAGTTTTATTATTTTTTTCTTAACATGTTTTCCTGGACTTATATTAGTTTTAATGAGAAAAGTAAATTTCTTACGTTTTACTTCGGACTTTTTTAAGTACGCTATATGTCTTGGAATATGTGACATTTCTACTCTTTTAATTATTGCACATCGCTATTTTGTAATACTGAATAGCATATTGTATGTATTAGTTCCGTTTTGTTGCTATTTTATAGAAAAATCATCGTTAACTCACAATGTTCATCTATCTATATTTAATAGTAAAAAAGCCATTATCGCAATTCTTTTCTACCCATTGTTAGAAGAATTAAATTTTAGATATAATTTATTTTTTATTTGTAATGTTATTGGATTACAAGCATGGCAATTTTGTCTATTATCAATACTTACATTTGTTTTTTCTCATATAATTTATCAAGGAATTGTATCTTTAAATAAAATTATTTTTGCTACTCTCATTACCTTAATATTCTTGTTTACTCAAAATTTATTTTTAGTAATCGGCATTCACTGTTTATTTAATTCACTTGTGTTTTTAGATAGAAGTAATCAACATCAAATATATAACTTATAATATTAAAATTATAAGAAATCCCCCCAGTTTTTTATAATCCCTACGTTATTGCCCAGCATTACCAAACTTTTGTAGTTTCCTTTCTTCTTAAAATGCTTGAGGGGACGATCGTAACTTCATTGTATTGCGGAATTGCTCATTTAGCTCATTAATTGACAATGGCTCTAAAGCTTGCCATAGTGCTTTCTGATTAATTTATCAGGGGGTAAATCTTTCTGATTAATGAGACTCAATCGCTTATTGAAATCTCTATTTGGTGAGTGATGTGGGTTAAATCTACCATCAGAATATTCAGCAATAATTTGATTGGCACTATCTTTATCATTATGTTAGTATCTTGATCATTTAGAGCAAAATGACCAAGATACTTTTCATTATTTGCTATAACTCTCTATTAAAAAAACGACCAAGTTGTTTTACTTGGTCGTTTTTTTAATTGCACTACTTTATCCTCTTATCCAGAGACTAAAGAATCTCAACACTACAGGATAACAAAACTAATCAAAATCAAACTTCAATTCGTATGGTCTCTTATCTTCTTCTCGCTTATATTTACCAAAGTTTTCTCGGACTAATCTATTTATTTCTAAATTAACTGATTCAGACTTGTAATCATCTAAACGATGACTATCAATTAACTGTATTACCAACGAATTAATTAGTATCTTACGATGCGGGATGTAAGGCTTATCTGAATGTTCAGTTTTGGCAGCTAATTTTATTTGTTTATCAAAACATGCCCGTTCAATAATTGCTAAATCTTGCAAATCCCATTCTTTTAATTTTCCATTTTTAAGTAAATCTTCGTAAGTCATAATAATTGCTTCCAAATCCGTAATTTTATAGCCTGATAAGCCGTATAAATCTGATCTATGGGTTATTCCTCGTTTTATTCTATGATCGCTCTCAGGGTCTAAAAATACGGTTTGTGGGTGTGCTGATTCATAATACTTTTTAGTAGTGCCTAATTTTAGACCACGATAACGATCTATGGCGCGAAATTTTTGTTCTACATTTAAAAAAGTGTTCGTCATAATTGAATACAGATGTGTAGTCTCTTCAATCCTCTTATTATAACCAACATCTTTTTGCGTTTTAGATTCAGGTCTAAAGGTAAAAGTATAGCCAATTAATTTTCTTCCTCGAATTCCCTTAGAATAATTCTTAGTAATTCGAAAATTCATAAAGTACGGAGCTAAGTACTCTGCTGTTGGATTGAGTATTTTTTGGTCAATACTTCCGGGACGATAGCTCTTAGGCACATCAAGTGCATTCCTAAATTCCTCTAAGGTAAAGGTCTTTTTGCCTACCGTCCGCCATTGTTTTAGATACATAAACAACTTCTTTGAATAGGAAGTATGAAGTCGAGTTGCTTGTTCTAAGGCAAATCTCGTCCATTGCGATAAATTATTGAAATACTTTGTTGCCTGTGGTGAAACTCTAATCCAAGCATTGTAATCAGTATCGATGTAAGACTGGCTAAAGATATTAACATTCATATATATCTTTTTGTCCCCATCTTCTTGTTCCAAGCTGGCCTGAATAGTCATGAATTTCTTCAACGTATCATTTGATTTTTTGATAAATTCATCATTTGTTATATGTTTTCTAAAATACATTAATTCTTTTACTTTAGAAATTGGAATTTTGATTAGATTATCTTTTTGATCTAAGACCTGAGAATCAATGATATTCCACCAGTCAATATCAAAGGGCGTCCACTTTTTGGAAAAGTTAGGAAATCCTTTTACAAGCAGATCATTATCCATCTTGACGATGGTACTCAATTTCTTATTTTGATCTTCGTCACTAATTTCAATGAGATTAAGTTCTTCAGACATCACAAACCATCCTAATTATCTTTTTTATTAATTATAAAAGAAACACCATATCAATGCAATTTGGTGTTTTAAATAAAGAAGATAATTTTTGTTTTCCCTTTTTGGTGTTCTTTATTGAGTATTTTTACTATATTTTGTATTTAAGCTAAGGGCAGCCATCTATATATAGTGTTTTTCATCTTAAATAAGTTATCCACTCCCTTTTGGGTGCTCCTTATTACTTTAAGGCAGAATCTATACTCCCTTTTTGGTGTTTCTTTTAACTTTAAAAAGTTATCCACTCCCTTTTGGGTGTTATAAACCTCCCCTTTTGGTGTTTAATAAATCTCCCCTTTTGGTGTTCCTTTTAGTATTTTTACTCCCTTTTGGGTGTTCCTTTCTCCCTTTTGGGTGTTCCTTTCTCCCTTTTGGGTGTTCCTTATATAGCGCAAATGCAGATGGCTCAAGGGCTCACGAATGCGCTAAAGGTAATTAAAGGTAATTAAAGGGTTATATATAAAGGTATATTAGTATTAAAGGTATTAAAGGAATGTCATTTTCAAAGAAAAAAATAAATCTAGAACATAAATTGTTCAAAACTTGAATTATTGTAATTAAGTATTAATTTCTTTACCCATAAAAAAGAGACTAAGAAGTTACATTTATGCAATGTAGACATTTCTTAATCTCAAAACAGTTATTGTTTATTTATATTTGCAATGATTTCAGTATCAGTTTTTTCTTTTTGAGGATCATTTGAATAACAAAAACTACGTCTAGACTCGATTCCTAATTTTTGAAACAGACCAGGTCTATATAACTTAGTCTTATCGGAATTAAAAGGTGATCTCTGTTTCTCCACTGGATTCATTATTGTACCGTAGCAATAAATTTTAGTCGGATCTTCTGAATCAGATTGGCTTAAAGAGTAGTTTAAACATTTAAGTTGAGTTTCATCATAGTGATTTGGAACTTGAGTAGGAACTACCTTATTAAGAGTTTGAGCAAATTGCTTCATCAATTGTCCCATATTTGGCCCGTAGGCAATTCCAAAGTACTTTCTTATAGATTTAATCTCATCAAGGAGACTATTACTATTAGCTTCTACTACATAATTATCTTGGGGATTGTTATATTTCATAAATTCCAACTGAACCAATGCATATGGCTTAACTCTCTTGATTGGATCTATAAACCGTTTAACGAGAACGACATACTTAATATTTTTATAGACAAAAATAAAACTAGAAATAGTCCAATCCTTGGCTTTCATATCATTTTTTAACAACATAAGGTTATCTAGACTTTTCATGTTTTTCTTCCTTTCTTCTCTTGATTTTAAAAGTTATTGTATCATTTATAAAATGGTTGTCAATTGATAAAACAGTTTGTATAATATGTTTTAGATAAACATCGATTTATATTATTGTGATATCAATTTAATAAAAGGAGTAATCTTATGGTAACCCTTAATAATTTCATGATTAGCGAGTTAAGAGCTTTCCATTTACCTGTTAACAAAAAAAATTTAGCAAAATTGAGAAATAAATATACAAAAGAGCTAAAAGCGCAGCAACTATGGGAAAATGCACAAACTGAAATTAGAGGGAAGTCTAAAACAAAGTTATTTAAACAAGAAGACTTGCAACAAATCTCAAGAAAATTTTATAAGTACATGACCAATCTTGTAATTCAAGAGTCAGGGTTTAGTAAACAAGAAATACTTACTGAAGCTAAAAAAAACGCTCAGGACATCGAAGATAGCCAAAGAGATTGGATAGATTTTATTAATACTCATACCCAAGAAGAAGTTTATGACTACCAAAATCGCTATAATTATGACCCAGCCCCACCAGCAACGGAAAAGCAAAAAAGAAAAGGACTAAACGAATTAATGTTGAAGGCTCTGTTTGATAAATTTTTTACTATGAATGATGAGCAAAAAGAGCTCTTTTTTAATGACTTATCAACCAACTACTGGGACTACGAAGAAGTTGGAGACAATCCTAATTTTGTTATTGGCCAAAAAAGACTCAAAAACCCTGAAAAATATTATTACTCAGAAAAAAAAGAAGCTGATTAAAGCTTCTTTTTTTCTGAGTTTCGATTATCTCCTCACCTAAATTAGTAAATTCAATATTATCATGCTCTAACGTATCTTTGTATGTACTACTTCATCTAACTATCTTAGCACTACAAGATGCTAATTATTTTCATGTAATTTAGCATCTTTTTTATTTAACACATCAACTTGTAAATCAAATAAGCGTTGATTGTCTGAATCTAAATTATCACGAAATTGTTGAACTAAATATGCAACAGCTTCTTTTTGATTTGGAGCAATTCCTAAATTAGAAATTGCTATAAGACTATTTCTAACTGTATTATCAATTTTGATATTTACGTTAAACGTCTTCTTATTGTCATTACCCTCAATTTCATTAATTGAAACTTCGTGCTTCGGCTTTACATTAATTTTACGTTTGTTACTGTTAATTAAATTACTCATTTGCTTCAATCCTATTCAAAATGTCATTTACAACTTGCTTATAAACTTCAAATACCTTTTCATCATAGCGACTATCATTAGTAATCCCCGTTACTCCATAGCGCTTTAAACGCTGCATTTGATGAATTGAAGTTGGCAAAATATTGTCTTGGCCAAACTCTTCTTCCGCATTTTGCAATGTCAAATTATCAACAGGAGCTCCGGGTTGGATTAGTACAGGTAAAATTCCTACTAAGTCCAAGCTAGGTGCTTTATAGGTATCGATTACTTCTTGCTGCATATATTGAATAAATGCACTAGCCCCATCTAAAGCTTGTTGTTGTGTTTGCATGACAATTACGCACCAATCGCTGGCATAAAGAGCAGCGTCAGTAATTAAACTAATCGTAGGCGGAACATCAATAATCACATAATCATAATTTTTAGTAATTGGAGATAGTAATTCATTCAAGTATTTGACCCGATCAATATACCTTGAAAATTGTTTTTCCATTACTCGTGGAAATAAGGAAAAATCTGCCGATGATCCTATCAAGTCTAAATTACTTGTAATATTAACTAAGGCCTTTGATAGATCCTTGTTTTGGATAGCAGCCATTAAGGATGAATCAAATTGATCGATTTTATCCGTTAGGTTTGCTTTAGTTTTAAGCATAATGTTTGTGGCATTTGCTTGCGGATCTAAATCTAAAAGGAGAGTATTTGCTCCTCTTTTTGATAATTCATAGGCGACTTGGGTTGCATTTGTTGTTTTACCAACCCCACCCTTGAAGTTACCAAAGGTTATAGTCTTTGTCATTTTAGCACCTCGCAATAGATTCAATTTTCTATAAGAATATTATGAACTAGAAAACTTTCTTTTGCAATATTCTATAGTCTTAGCACTACAGAATAATAAGATAAAAGGATTATGAAGTGGTGAAAATCAAAAAATTAAACTATTTGTCCCCAACAGAGAAAAGACTTTCTTAGATTGAATATTTAGATGAAATTATTTAGTGAGTTTCAGATAGAAAGCTAAATAGAAAACATCTTATAGTGTTAAGACTATTTAGCCTTTAGACTAAAATATCCTAGCACTATAAAATAAAAATAAAATTTCAAAAAAGCCTATGCAAAGGAAAAATATCATGCTATAATCTTATCTACATCAAGAAAGACATAAATAATTTAAGAAAAGTAATTAAGCAATGATGTATCGATCGAGGAAAAACTGTCGAGAAAGCATCATTGCTTTTTTGATGTTTTCGCGAGTCATTTTATTTTAGTTCTATATCTATATTCTAAAAAACACAAAAGGAGATATTTGATAAATGAAGATTTTATCTGCATTTACTGGTAGAAAAATGACTGTTAGCTACATGGTTGATGGTGAAGAAAAGAAAAAGTCTTTTAGTTTAGCTCACGTTAAGCAAGATGCAAGCTACGAAAACATTTATACCGTAGCTCAAGCTTTAGGTTCACTAGTGAATGGTACTGTTGTTGGTACTCAAGTTTCTGACACAAATATTATTGACGCTGACGGCGAATAATTTACAGGAGGAGAATGTAAATGAACAAAGTTTTAAAGTTAATTTTTAATAATTCCAAAGGCAAAACTTCAGTAATTACTTTGCATAATCCTAAGAGTGTCGATGCAGACACTGCTAAGGCTGCAATGCAAAAGATTATTGATGCTAACATTTTCGATAACGCAGAAATTAACCCTTATGCAACTATTGTTGGGGCGAAATACTACGAAACTCAAAGTACACCTATTTTTGACGCTGAGTAATAGTTTAGTTGACTAAGGGAAGGCCTTGTTGCCTTCCCTTTTTTGTTATAGGAAGGATAATGATTTGACTATGACGCAAGAAATCATTAGATACGTATTAGAACAAGCGTCTGGGGTAGTAATTGCATTAGTTCTAATCATTCGTATTGAAAGTAAATTGGACAGCCTAACTTCTGCAATCATGCACCTTTCAGACAGTAATGATTAATATATTGAATTTGACATTTTAAGTGAATAGAAAGAATTTAAACTAGGAGAATAGAGATGAACGATATTAATTTATTAGGAAGATTAACTAACACACCTGAACTTAAAAAGTCCGCAAATGGTCGTAATTATACATGGTTTACAGTAGCTGTACCTAGACAGGATAATCGAAAAGAAGCTGATTACATCCGCTGCTTGGCTTTTGATAAGTTAGCTAGTGCAATTTATAAACATTGCGATAAAGGGAGACAGGTTTTGTGTCAAGGCAGATTACAAGTGTCTAAGTCCATTGATGAAGTAACAAAACAAGTTAAGTATCATCATACTGTTGTAGTATCTAACACTCATTTCTTGCACGATCCTAATGTATCGTCTACATCTATTTAAACTTGAATATATCAAAAAAGCAGTTCAAAAACTGCTTTTTGTTTTGCCCTCTCAAGTCCAGTAGTGGAGGGGTTGGCTATTCCGAGACGGGACGGAAGACGGCTTTAGCCGGCTGAAGCGTCGAGGATAGACTTGCCCGTAGCGGATGGACTTGAGAGGACCTGTTAACGCCGATTATTATGACGCCACAAAATGATAGCAACTGCAATTACCAATGTAGGAGATACATTAATAGTAATAATCAAAGTTCTCATCTCCTTATTATTAACCTCTAGTTCACATTACTATATCGTTCAATTAAGTAGGGAGGTTGCAAAAATAATGCAAGAAATTAGAAAAGTAAGTTTTTGAAAATCTTTGAGAGTGAAAGTATTATAGAACTTGAGAGAAGAAAAATATTGTAAAAATTGAAATTAAATATTAGTAGATGAAGTTTTATAAAACTATAGGAGAGATAAGGTATGAATCCATGGACTAACTTAGATAAAGATTTGAGAGAAGCAATTCATTATCCTAAATCTTATTTGAAAGAACACGAAGATGAAGTAGTAAGTTTGTTAGGAATGAGTGTGGAAGAGTATCTAAAAGAAAATAAAAAGCGGTTAGAAGCTCTAAATGCCTATGAAAGAAAATCAGAAAAATCAGAAGACATTGATAGTATCGATGAAAATGGATTATTAAAAGAAGATGTAGATCGAGTAATGGGTGAAGTAGAATCTATTATTGCTTTTTGTGCACCCTTTTATCTTTGCGCTCCCGATAGAGATATAAGTTACTGGGAAGAGTCCTCGTCACCTTTAACACAGAAATGGTTAAAGAAAGTGGTGGATAATCAATCCACTTCTGACTATGTATGGATTTTTTCTGAATATGATTTTAAACCATTTGAGACTGAAGCGGACGAAGGAGACGGAATAACACAAGGAGACCCAATTACAGATGATATTTATGAACCATCGTATGTTTTTTTGGATATAAAATATGCTAAAGATGATTTTTTGGATGAATATCAAAAAGCACTAAAAAATCAGTAATCTTCTATGCTAGTTGCTAATAATGTAAAAAGAGCAGTTTTTGAATAAAAACTGCTCTTTTTTCCCTCTCAAGCCCAGTAGTGGAGGGTCTGGCTATTCCGAGACGAGACGGAAGACGGCTTTAGCCAGCTGAAGCGTCGAGGATAGACTTGCCCATAATGGATGGGCTTGAGAGGGCCTTTTAACGTCGATTATTATGACGCCACAAAATAATAGCAACTGCAATTACTAATGTAGGAGATACATTAATAGTAATAACCAATTTTATCACCTCTCTAATTAGGATAAATTCAATTATTACAGGAATTTATTTAATTGTGTGGATCGTTCAAAAATGCAAATTTTTGAACGTATTTAACTTAACCACTATTTTTTGAGATGAAAATTTTGCAACAAAAAAGGTGGTTCAACGACCACCCACAAGACGTCTTTCGGCAAGTAATCAGCTTACCTTTGTTGCGCGCCGGCTCAACATACTTTAATTGCTATTGATTTAATATTATATCAAGCTTTATGACATTGACTCAGTCACTCGATTGATCCACAAAATTAAGCATTAATGTTACGTGAACAAAAACAATCAGAAGTCACTTTTTAAGTGGCTTTTTTCATTCTCCAAGTTTAGATAATAAAATATTTTTGATCTTAGTTAATAAGATTCAAGCTAACACACCCTTCTTTTTTGATATTAACTATAATTAAACATAATCAGCAGAGAAATTTATATTAGTTTAAAGAATAAATAATCCACCAAATCA